>MAXP01000341.1:2094-11227 GCA_001751085.1 Desulfobacterales bacterium C00003060
ACCAGAGAGAGAACAATCGGCAGGATGCTCAAGTAGTGGGGACCAAGCACATGCTGCAAAAAGGCGTCACCACCGCTTGTAAGGACGGCCTTTACAAGGGTGCCGCCGTGGATCTTTCCAAGTATAGCCGCAGTACCCCCAACTACAATGGCCCAGAGAGCCCCCGTTGATGTGATCTTGAGGGTTTTCTGATAAAAGCTGGCCAGGGTGGGAAATACAACCCCTCCAACAAATACTGTATACCCAAGGAGCAGCGAGGAGATGATCCCCTGCTGCAGGCCGGCAACAAGCCATGCAGCGCCCCCCACCGCCAGGAGAGCCCCTCTTGTGACTCTTAGGTGCTGTTCCTTTGATCCCGCGTAAAGTGGCCGAATCACATTCAGTGAGAGGATTGTTGAAGCGGAGATAAGGCATGTGTCGGCAGAAGACATGATTGCCCCGAGAAAGCCGGCAACGATTAGCCCCCTGAGGCCTTGTGGTATAAGGACACTGAGAGTTTCCGGCAATGCAGCCTCAGCAGGGATTCCCGGAAATTGCAAGCGGGCCAGTATCCCAAAAAAGGCGAGTAGGAAACCAAGCGGTATGACCGCCAGGGCAGCAAGCAAGGCGGATCTGCGGGCTACCTGGTCGTTTCGGGCGCACATGACCCGTGAATAGATATCAGGACCCACCAGGTAGGGAAGCCCCACAATCAAAGGATAGAAAACCAGGACTTCGTACCAACCGAAGGCGGTTGAGACCGGAAAGCGCAGGTGGTCCGGCGGGACCTGCTTCCAAAAAGCAGCCAGGGAATCCTGTGATGATATCAGGAAGGTCAATGAAACTAAAAGCCCGCCTATAAAAAGTATCAACTGCCAAAAGTCTGTCCTGATGACTGAAAGCTGTCCTCCCCAGAAGGTATACAAGATGAATACAATCGCGATGATCCCGAGTGCCAACTGGAAATCAAGGGGAAGAAGAACGCACAGGAGTCGTGCCCCGGCGATCAACTGTGCGGCTATGACTCCGCACCAGGCCAGGACAATCATGAGCCCGGCAGGGAGAGCCACTTTCCCGCCATAAGCGTTTTTCAGGATATCAGGCAAGGTGTAAACATCTAAGGCCCGAACCCGCGAGGCCAATAAGATGCCGAAGGGGATCAGGGCAATCCCTCCGATCAGTGACCACCAGGCACCAGTCAACCCGCGTGAATAGCCCAACCCGATAATGCCAATCGTGGAGGATGCTCCAAAGATAGTGGCAATAAGTGAGGCAGTCACCCGGCCTGTGTGATACTTGCGGTCTGCCACCCAATAGGACTCAGCAGATTGACGTCGGCTGCACCATCCCACAAAGAGCATGACCGAAAAAAATCCAACAATGACAATCAGATCGATCATTTATCCGGTCCATTAGTATCTTTTGAAAAAGATTGAGGCATATCACAATATTGCAAGGTGAAAGATATGGCAAGTCTTGCTGAAACGTGGTATGAACCTGAAGACTGAAGAAAACAGAAAGATAGAGAATATTCTGTTTTGAGGGGAAAGGCCGTGGATCCAAAGCAGCAGGCCCTATTGCGCAAACTACCGGGTGTTGACCACGTTCTTGATCTGTGGGATAAGATCGAGCCTGTGAAAGACGTGCCCAGGGCCGTGTTGGTCCGGTCGGTCCGCGCCACCCTCGACCGGCTTCGCACAAGTGTTCTCGCTGGCGATGAATTCGTAGATGAGACCATGTTAGGAGACGATCACCTCCTGCACCTTTCCACACAGGCAGTGAAAAAGAGCATGGAATTCAATTTGAATCGCGTGATCAATGCAACGGGTGTAGTGGTTCATACCAACCTGGGCCGTTCTTTGCTGCCTGAGAGCGTAGCGAGGCATGTGGCAGAGATATCGAGCCGGTATTCCAACCTTGAGTTCGATCTGGAAAAAGGCGTTAGGGGATCCAGATATAGCTGCGTGGAAGATATCTTGTGTGAGATAAGTGGCGCTGAATCTGCCATTGTGGTAAATAACAATGCCGGAGCGGTCTTTTTGTCTCTGGACACACTGGCAAAAGGAAAAGAGGTAATCGTTTCAAGGGGGGAGCTGGTCGAAATAGGGGGCTCATTCCGCATACCGGACGTCATGGCTCGAAGTGGTGCGGCTCTGGTTGAGATAGGCACAACCAACCGGACTCATCTGTCAGACTATGAAGGGGCAATCCGTGACGAGACTGCGTTGTTGCTCAAGGTTCATACCAGCAATTACAGCATGGTCGGCTTTACGGCCGAAGTCTCTTTGAAGGATATGGTGGCACTGGGGGCCAAATATCATCTTCCCGTCATGAAGGATCTGGGTAGCGGCAACTTTGTGGATTTTTCAAAATACGGTTCTATGAAGGAACCCACTGTGCAGGAGACCGTGGCAAGCGGTGCCGATGTAGTCACCTTTAGTGGCGACAAGATGCTGGGAGGGCCACAGGCTGGAATCATTGTAGGTCGTAAAGATGTGCTCGAACGTATCAAGAATAACCCTATCAACCGGGCCCTCAGGATCGACAAGATGACCCTGGCAGCCCTTGAGGCCACCCTGCATCTGTACCGGGATGAATCCAATGCCATCTCGGCAATTCCCACACTGCGTATGCTCACCCTGCCTCTCAAGGTTATAGGCAGCATGGCAAAACGGCTCCTTAATCGATTGCGGAAACTGGGAGATGATCGGCTTGAAGCCGTTATTATTGATGCCTCATCCTGCGTAGGTGGGGGCGCCCTGCCCCTGCAAGAACTTCCAACAAAGTGCGTGGGTGTCAGGATAAAGGGGNNGGGCGTATAGAAAACGACCTGTTTGTGATGGATATGCGCACAGTTCAAGATGAGGAGATTGCTATCATTGCCTCAACACTAAAAAAGATTCTCGCGGAGCACTAAGTGAAACAGCCTTTGGTCGGAGCAAACGCCCTGAAAGAGGCCTTTCCACTGATGGATGAGGGCGAGGAATTCCAGGGCATTATTGAGTCGACTGCAGCAAAGCTTGACCGATTTGCCGTAGTTGTCGTAGGTGTTGACGATTTTGACAAGTCGTTGAAACACCTTGGGGAAGACATTACTTCTGCCGTGGTTGTCAGGCTCGCACGGATCATAGAGGGGCTGAGCAAGACCCGGCCCATGAAGTGGGGGCGGCTCGACCAGGAAAGGTTTGTATGTTTCTGCCCGGATACGGCAGAGGAAGCCGCCGTTGAACTGGCAAATGAGATCCAGCAGCGCCTTGCCCTTGTCGGCGAAGAGAGTGTATCGGTTGGGGTGGCTGTATACCCTTTCTGGCCGTTTGAAAAAAACACTATTCTGAACAATGCCCAAAAGGCACTGGATCATGCCGCCTTTTTTGGGCCGAACACTGTTACGCCATTTGATGCTGTGAGCCTGAACATCAGCGCTGACAAGCTCTATCAATACGGAGAGATCGATGGAGCTGTTGAGGAATTTAAAAGGGCTCTGGCCGTAGATTCTGAAAATGTGAATGTACATAACAGTCTTGGCGTCTGTTATGGGGTGCAAGGCAACCTGGCTGAGGCTATTGATGCCTTTGAAACAGCCATCCGTCTTGATCCAAAAGACGTGATGGCCACATATAACCTCGGGCTTGCCCACTTTAAGCAAGGCGACAGGGAAAGGGCGCTTGATCAGTTTCTCAAGGCCCACGACCTTGACGGAGGCAACCCCGACGTGGCTTGCCAGACAGGGAGATGCTATAAGGAGATGGGTCGAACCGATGCGGCCCTTGAGTATCTTGAAAAAGCAGTTCAGAACACACACAAAGGGGCGGATATATTCAGGATATTGGGGGAGTGTTATCTGGAAAAAGAGATGCTTCGCGAGGCAGCCAAGGCGTATGAAAAAGCAATTAGGCGGAAGCCAAATGATGCAAGAACCCTGAGCGCCCTCGGTCATATTTACGGCGCCTTGGGTGAAAATCTGGAAATTGCCATTGTGATGTGTCGAGAGAGTACGAAGATTGATCCGGACAATCGGCTTTACGCATATCGTCTGGGCAAGGTGTATCTGCAGAGTAAGGATTATGAAAATGCTTCAAAGCAGTTGAAAACAGCAGCGAAGCTTGGAGAGGATTGCACTGATCTCATACACGAAATCGCGAATCGCGAATCGAAGAACGAATAACGACCATGCCAACTCTCATGAAAGATATTGTTTTAGCGTCTTTTGAGGAAAGCATTCGAGTCAAAGAGCGTTTTGTCAAAGAGAACCTGGATGCGCTTTTGACGGCAGCCCGGCGGGTTGCCACATGCTTTGCTTCCGGCCACAAACTTCTCATCTTCGGCAACGGAGGAAGCGCCGCAGATGCCCAGCACATTGCAGCAGAATTCGTAAACCGTTTTACTGTGGAGAGAAAACCTTTGCCTGCACTGGCCCTGAGTACGGACACATCCATTCTGACCAGTGTTTCCAATGACTATTCTTTTGACGAGGTCTTTTCCAAGCAGATCAAGGCCCTCGGGAAAAGAGATGATCTTGTCTTGGGGATCAGCACGAGCGGAAACTCGAAGAATGTGATTCTTGCCGTGGAAACGGCCCGCGACATTGGCCTTTACACGTTGGGCTTGACAGGATGCGGTGGAGGTAAGCTGGCTGATTGTTGCGACCTCGCCTTGATTGTGGATTGCCGGGAGACTCCACGTATCCAGGAGACCCATATCACAGCAGAGCATATTTTGTGCGAACTTGTGGATAGAATCCTCTTTCCGGAAGCTTTTGGAGAAACATAGGGAAGAGGAAAAAAGCAATTCACCACGTAGTCCCAGATGGAGAGCTAATCTTATTCTCATGCAAAACAATGAGTAATCGAAATGCGAAATCATACAGGCCCATAGAACTATCCTCCTTGAAGACCTATCCCTTAGCATCCAGAAAAAGCAAGGTTGATCGTGCTGATTTTGCTCATCCCTGGAAACCGGAAGGGAGCCTCGAAGATTTTCTGGAGCGGCTCCCGAATATACTGGCTGCCAGGGATTTCAGGGCAATCGTTTCAGCTATTGCAAAGGCCCATAAGGGTGGCAACAGTGTGGTGCTGGCCATGGGAGCCCACGTCATTAAGGTGGGGCTTAACCCTGTTGTGGCTGACATGATGGAGCGTGGCATCATTACAGCGATTGCCATGAATGGGGCCGGCATAATACACGACCTTGAGATCGCCATGATCGGCAGGACCTCTGAAGACGTCCACGATGGCTTAGGACATGGGGCCTTTGGCATGGCGAAAGAGACTGCGGATTTTTTAAATCGTGCCATATCAAAGGCCGGCAAGGAGGCCTTGGGGCTCGGCCAGGCCGTGGGGCGGGCGATTATTGAAGAGGATCTTCCCTTCAACAAAGAAAGCCTCTTTGCAACCGCAGTGCGGCTCCGGATTCCTGCAACCGTCCATGTTGCGATAGGAACCGACATCATTCACGTGCATCCCGGATTCGATCCCGAGGCTGCGGGGAAGGCAACCCATCTCGACTTCAGGCTCTTTGCCTCGGTAGTCGCTACCCTGGAGGATGGTGTCTATATGAATGTCGGTTCTGCAGTGATCTTACCCGAGATCTTTTTGAAAGCACTTACACTGGTTCGGAACATGGGACACGAAGCAAAGCGACTCACGGCCGTGAATATGGATTTCATCCAGCATTACCGCCCCACGACGAATGTCGTCAAACGCCCGACCAGTATGGGCGGGGTGGGGTATACTCTGGTTGGTCACCATGAGATCATGTTTCCCCTCCTTGCCGCAGCCGTGATCGAGAAAATCCGTGGGTATGACCGGTGAACGGGTCTGGATAGATGTAACGGTTCACAGGTTCAGGGTTCAGGGTTCAACGTTCAGGGTTAGGGTTAGGGTTAGGGAATAGACTGAAATTGGATCCCCCAAAGCCTCGTAAAAATGGGACCTGTGCGGTTAGGTTTCGGGGTTGGTGTTCCATGAAAATCGTGTATTCACCGCAAAGACGCAAAGAGCGCAGAGATAGATGATTTTCCCTGAAAAAAGAACCTCTGCGACCTTTGCGTCTTGAGCGAAGCGGGCGGTGAAAAAACGGAACTGGCATATCCCAAGAGGTCGGCAATGGCTGGCAGGTTTGTGGGGATGTGGAAGCGGTCGGTTTTCGTCTACAAAACGTTTACAAAATGGCGTATGGTGATGAGAATGGAACCTTGAACCTCTGAACCTCTGAACGCCTACCATGTTTCCCAGGAGACAATAGAATGCCTATTTTTGAGTATCATTGTACAAAGTGCGATAAGAATTTCGAGGTCCTGTTATTTGGAGAAGAGGAAGCAACTTGTCCGACCTGCAACGGCAGCAAGGTCAGGAGGCTTCTTTCGTGTTTCAGCCACAAGAGTGATGGTGAGTTCTCGAGCTCAAAGGGTTCTGTGTGCAGCTCCTGTAGTGCCACAAGCTGCAGCACCTGTGGCCATTCAGGATGAAAGTCATTAGAATCGGCACACGAGGAAGCCCCCTTGCCCTATGGCAGGCAGAATGGGTCCGGTCACAGATCCTGGTGCTCCATCCTGACTACAAAGTCGAGCTAATCAAGATCAAAACCACGGGAGACAGGATTACGGATGTGCCTCTTGCCCAAGTGGGTGGAAAGGCACTGTTTGTAAAGGAGATTGAAGTGGCCCTCATAGAGGGTGGGATAGATCTTGCTGTGCACAGCATGAAAGACATGCCGGCCGAGATCCCCTCGGGCCTTTGTATTGGCGCTGTTCCCAAACGGGAAAACCCCCTGGATGTGCTGATTTCAAGAAACACCCACTCCTTTGAAGGCCTGCCAAAAGGTGCTCGCCTTGGAAGCAGCAGCCTCAGGCGTGGTGCCCAGGTTAGACATGTCAGACCGGACATCGCAGTGCTCCCGTTGAGAGGAAACCTCGATACGCGGATACGAAAACTTGAAACAGAGGGTCTCGACGCGATCATTGTGGCAGCGGCCGGTGTCAAAAGGCTTGGACTGGAAGATCGCATTACAGAATATCTTTCCGAAGCAATCATGCTTCCTGCCGTCGGACAAGGGGCACTGGCGATTGAAATGAGAGAAGATGATAGCTTTGTGCAGCGACTGGTTTTTCCCCTGGATCACAGGGAGACGCGCTTGGCAGTGGAAAGCGAGCGAGCCTTTCTGTGCCGGCTTGAGGGCGGGTGTCAGGTCCCGATCGCTGCCAAAGCAGAAGTGATTGAAGATCAGCTTCACATGACCGGGCTTGTGGCTGAGGTAGATGGTTCTGTTCTTTTTCGGGAGGTGATTGCGGGTTCTGTGGACCAACATGAAGACCTTGGGGCGGAGCTGGCCAACAGGCTCCTTGAAATGGGAGGGGAGAAAATCTTGAGTGACATCTTGGGTCGAGCTGTGCAGGATTTGACAACATGAAACAGGGAAAGGTCTATCTAGTCGGTGCAGGGCCCGGTGATCCGGATCTAATCACCGTGAAGGGGAGGGGGTGTCTCAAGAGAGCTGATGTGATCATCTATGATCACCTGGCATCTGCCAGGCTGTTGACATATGCTAGAGATGATGCGGAAATCATCTATGTCGGCAAGCAGCAAGGTTCTCATACCCTTGCACAAGACGAGATGAACAAGCTCATCGTTGAAAAGGCAAAACAAGGCCACATTGTTGTTCGGCTTAAAGGAGGACATCCCTTTATCTTTGGAAGGGGCGGTGAAGAGGCTGAAGCCGTAGCCCAAGCAAAGGTCCCGTTTGAGATTGTTCCTGGTATAAGCTCGGCCATAGCTGCACCAACCTATGCGGGCATACCGCTTACGCATCGCGGATACACTGCCAGCGTGGGCTTTGTCACAGGTCATGAAGACCCAACAAAACCGTGTTCCACCGTGGACTGGTCCAAGCTTGCCACCGGCGTGGGTACCCTGGTCATCTTGATGGGAGTCAAAAACCTGCCCAAGATCGCAGAAAAATTGATTGCAGGCGGCCGGGACCCCAAGACCCCGGTGGCCCTTGTCAGGTGGGGAACCACGCCCCAGCAAACCACGTTAGTAGGTGCCCTGGATACTATTGCTGTCCAGGCAGAGGCCGCCAGGCTTACGCCTCCTGTCGCAATCGTTGTCGGTGAAGTTGTTAAGCTCAGAGAGACCCTCAACTGGTTTGAAAAAATGCCGCTTTTTGGTAAGAGCGTGGTGGTAACGAGGGCACGAGAACAAGCAAGTGAGTTGGTCGCACGGCTTTCCGCCCTTGGAGCCGAGTGCCTGGAATGCCCTACCATAAGGGTTGTTCCTCCGGAGGACTGGGCCCCTCTTGACGCGGCCATAGATCGCCTTGACTCTTATGACTGGCTCGTTTTGACTAGTGTTAATGGCGTTTCCTTTTTCTTTGATCGACTTTACAAGAGAGGCAAGGATGTGCGGGCCTTGAGAGATGTTCATACAGCGACCATCGGCCCGGCCACTGCAAAGCGGTTGCGTGATTTCGGCATCAATAGCGACATCATTCCAAAAACCTACCGTGCCGAATCAATAGTGGAGGCCTTCAGGAATGAGGCAATGAAGGGAAAAAAGGTGTTGCTGCCCCGTGCAAAAGAGGCCAGACCCATTTTACCGGTAGAGGTCCGAAAAATGGGGGCTACTGTGGATGAAGTCGCTGCTTACCAGACCGAACAGACCCGTGATAACATTGACGTACTGATCAACCGTTTGGAGGAGCGCTCCATCGACCTTCTCACTTTTACGAGTTCTTCCACAGTAAGGAATTTCAAGGGACTTCTTCCCCCTGAAAATTTTGAGAGCCTGATTAAAGGGGTCACGGTCGCCGGTATCGGCCCCATCACGGCAGATACGGCAAGAGAACTCGGGCTCAAGATTGATATCGAGGCCCAGGATTACACCATCGACGGTCTATGCGAAGCCATTGTCCAGCATTACTCGTAGCCTTTTTACGGCCTCCATTTTTTCTCGATCACCTTACAAAACATCAACGGATCACGGACAATGAAAAAAACAAAAAAGCACCAGGCTGCCGCCAAGGCTATTAAGGCCAAGCCGATATTTAGAGGATGGAAGACAACGGACGAGGAAGAGGTCGAACGCCGGCGCTTACGCGCCTCCACGGAACCGATCACCATCGAGCCCATGGAGCCGGGCCAATCCTTCTACGGAACATT
>MAXP01000342.1 GCA_001751085.1 Desulfobacterales bacterium C00003060
GGCTATTGCAAGCCTGAGCAACGCAGCTATTGATGTTCAGGGCCAGCGAAAAATCGCAAGTTGTGGCCTTTCGAGGTATATGTTACGAGTCCTTGAGTGCTCGCTATTCTGCTAAGTGGAGCCCCTCCGGGAGCCCTTCACCAAAGACGCAACCTTGCTCAGACGCACTCAGCGAAACTACTTCGTACAATCTTTCAGCCAACCTTTCGCCGTCCCCCAACCCCCAAAGTCTTTCCTTTATGCGGTCCCTGAGATTTACGTCAAGGTCCCTTTCCCGATCCCCGGTAAAACAGGCCATGTGAACCAAATAAAATGCCGTTTGATTCGGTTTTCTCCATTCTGTTTCAAGGATCTGTTTTATCCAGCCTGTGATGGTTTTGACCGGAACGACCGCGTTTAGATGCCCATAAAGAGGAATACGCGAGCCAATACGCGAAAGGACCCACATGTTGAGCCCTTCACCCCGGGATGTCCCGATGTGCTTTATGAGCGTTTTGCCTATCTCTTCCTTGATATCGACTGGGAGTCGTTCTAAGTTGGCTGTGGTTCGCCACATCTCGGTCCTTTCCGGCGGAGAGACCCGGTGTTGCTTTGTTTCTTTCTTTTTGCCAGGTAAGAGCACTGGGGAAAGATCACGGAAAAGAGTCATCTGCTGGCTCTGATTCAGTCCACCAGCCACCCGTCTCCACAGGATCCACCACTCCAGCCGACATTGTTTGTCACGCGAAAAAATAACACCGGTATGATAGAGCTTCCATATCTGTCGCATTCTATAATCGTCACCGGTATGACCGTATCCGGGGCGAAGACAAAACCCAGCAAGATTCAGCCACCTTTCTTCATGCCTGGCGTTCTTTTTCTGATGCTCTGGCTTCCTTAGAAGCTGGTCCGAAAGACGCCTCAAGACAGGGACTGGCCAGTTTTCCTTATTCATGCCAAGGTCGTTGCGTAATACCTTCATTACAGTAGCGGGCGTGACTTGATTGTCAGAATGAGGCTTTTCCGCGCCGAATGCAACCGTCAAGGTCTTCAAAGCCCGCACTATTGATTTCTCAGAGATTGATACTTCCTCTGACTTTCCCCTGGACCGGATCTTGCCCTCTGTCCCTTCACTAACATCCGGCCGGACCTTGAATTGAAGCCTCCATCGATGATCTGTCTCCCTGGAATGGCAGGAAAGCTCTAAGGTTCCAATCTCTGTTAGGCGTGCACACAGGCAAACCGGTATTTTACGGACAACCCCTTTTTTCCCGAACCGCAAAACGGTATAAATAGGGGGAAGTTGAAACAACGAATCCTCAAACAGGGCCAACACCTTACCAAGCTGATCGCCAGTCCTGGAATTAGAACTGTAAAGCGAAAAAGAAACCGGTTGGTTGGTCAGCACCTTGAACACAGGAAATTCTATCTCCACCTCTTCCCCTTCTTCCATTCCCCGTGGCATAACGCATACGGCACTGATTTGGCCCGGCTCTTCTTTTGTCATATCGGTCGGTACAAACCTTACATAATAGGAACGTGGACTTCCCCCCACAATGCGGACTCCGCGCCCCCTGCGCACCATACCATAGTAAGCGGCACCCCTGGCCACTGCCAGGGTGAACAAATCGTTGTCCAGTACGACAGGACGCCGCGGATCTCCATCCTTTGAAAACCATCCCGACAGGATTTCTACAACACGCTCTTCTAGAATGCTGGGCGTGAATACGCCGCCGTTAAAAAGAATGGCATCCGGTCGCAATAGCAGCGTATCCGTCTGCCGTTCCAGCGCAGGCAAACGAGCGGGCAAGTCCTCGATTTGAGAAGCCTCTGATTTTCTTGTACGGTGTTTTTTCAAAAACGCCGCCAGATGACGTGGAATAACGGGATCTGGCGCAAAAGGCAGCCCCCATTCCTGGATACCAAGCACATTACCACGAACCGGCATTTCATCCCGTTGTATATATGGAAAAAACCCGTTGATAATCGTATCTTGCACATCCTCCAGACTTAGTGAATCAGACAGTGCCCCTGCAACGATTCCTCTACCCCGTCCGGGAAGGCTGATCGGAACGCCCTGAGGCCGGCCGTCTCCTAAAAGTTTTTCTTTCGCACTTCTGCAAAGTGATGTCAGGATATGCCAGCGAAGAGAATCGAGTCTCTTATCACTGTTCCCTAACATCCGGGATTCGACCAAACGGGCCAGCGCCAGGTCCATATTATCGCCTCCTAACAGGAGGTGTTCTCCCACAGCCATACGTTCAGGGACCGGCCCGCCCTGCCCTTCTTTTACACAGATCAAGGTAAAGTCCGTCGTCCCTCCTCCGATGTCACAAATAAGGATGACCGTTCCCGGACCAATCATCTTATCCCAATCTGCCTCGTAACGGGCAATCCAGGAATAAAACGCGGCCTGCGGTTCTTCAAGGAGCGTGACATGTACAAGATCGGCTTTTGTTGCCGCCTCCAGGGTGAGCTCGCGAGCAACTTCGTCAAAGGAGGCAGGCACCGTAAGGATCAACTCCTGTTCCTCAAACCTGTTGGCAGGATCACCCCCTGCCATTGCCTGGTTCCATGCATCACGCATATGCTTCAGGTAAAGCGCAGAGGCCTCCACAGGTGACCGTTTTGGAATCTCCTCAACTTCTCCCCATGGCAGAATGGGGGCCTTGCGATCCACACCTGTGTGACAGAGCCAGGATTTTGCAGAAGAAACAAGTCTGCCAGGCACCTTAGCTCCCTGCATACAGGCGAATTCTCCGACAGCAAAATCCCGTTTGTCTGCCCACGGAAGATCAAGGCTTCCTGCTGGAAGTTCGTGACCGGATGAAAGATATAGGAAAGAGGGAAGTCCTTGACGCTCTGCGATTTTACCCTCGGCAATCAACTGGGGAATGGCAAGGGGTTGAATGGCATCGACGCCACCAGTAGGGTGCTTGCGGGTGTCAATGTATGCAATTGCAGAATTTGTTGTGCCAAGGTCAATACCTATAACATACCGTGACCTTTCTCGTGTGCTCTGTTTCATTTATTCACTTATCAACATTGGCATCCTTCACGACAACTCAAAAGTAGTTTACACTTTGTTGATCTTGAATTTTGGCAGTGAAATTCGANNATTCAATTCGATAATACACGCTTTTTCGAAAAAAGTGTAAACTGGTCAATGAAGGATGCCTCAACATTCATGGTTGCCGAACATTGAATTCAAGTTTCCAACGCTTCGCCTCTGAAAAAAACCAAAGCTCCAGTGTCCCTATCTCGGTCACCTTGATGTGCAACCGCACCCTCACTGGAGTCCCTTCCATGTCTTCTTCAGCCGGAAGCTCAATTTCCAGGGGCACGAGCTCTTCAATCCCCTCCTCTTCCCAGTCTTCTATAACGTCTCCAATCCTATCGTCATGTCGACTGGTTGAGCCAAGAAAACGAAAGGATACCGGTTCTCCTACAACCAGGCCAAACCTCCGATCCGGCAAATTCGCCTCAGTTCCTTCCTCCATACCAAAGGGTACCACACACAGGGCCTTTATTGGAGTAGGCATCCCCGGGACTGCCGGCATCGCAGTTTCGATTCCAATATAATAGGTCCTTTCAGTTCCACTGCGGATTCGTATCCCGTGGCCTCGCCTGGCCAGCCCGTAATACACTCCCCCATATGCAACCGCCAAATCAAGCGATCCTGAGGCAAGGACCTTTAATCTTTCTTCACCCCCACTCCAACTTTCGAGTACTTCTATGACCCTTTGCTTCAAGGCCTCGGCCTTCATGACCCCGCCGTTAAACAGGACCGCCGTGGGTCTTATGAACCCGCCTGGCAGCTTCCTGTCATTTCTGTGCCTTTGAAGGAACCATGCCATGTGCCTTGTTACAGCAGGATCCGAGGCATACGGAAGTCCAAGCTCTTTCAGACCCGCCTGATGTCTCTCACTTGGCCGATCACCCTCGCTGCACTTCGGGAAAAAGCCGTCCAGGATGACCCCCTCTATCTCCTGGCGGGTCAGGTCGGTGTTGATGGTACCCCCAACGACCTGCCGTCCCTTTCCCAGGACCGTGATCGGATACGAGTCGCAATCAGGATCTTCAAAGATTTTCTCTTTGGCCTGGCGGGAAGAGTGCAAGAGTCCTCGCATCTGCCAGTTGTCCAATCTAGTTCCTTCTCCAGCCAAACGATTTCGAATCGCGTAGGCCAGGGTAAGATCGATGTTGTCTCCGCCCAAAAGGACATGGTCGCCCACGGCGATCCTTTCGAGAACAAGCTCCCTTTGATCTTCCGACACAAGAATCAGACTGAAGTCTGTTGTCCCACCGCCGATATCGCACACAAGGATCACATCACCCACGCTAACCTCCCTTTGCCAGCCATTGCTACTACTTCTGATCCAGGCATAAAAGGCCGCTTGTGGTTCCTCCAAAAGGGTAACGCGCGATATGCCTGCCATCTCCGCGGCACGCACTGTCAAATCCCGTGCGGTCGCATCAAAGGAAGCAGGTACGGTCAAGAATATCTCCTGTATTTCCAGATAGAGATCAGGGTTTTCTGCGGCAACCAGGTAATTCCATGCATCCCGAATATGTTTCAGTAATCTGGAGGAGGCCTCAATCGGAGAGATATGGGGTACTTCTTCAGGTGCATCCCATGGGAGTATCGGGGCAGTCCGATCCGCGCCTGAATGGCTGAGCCACGACTTGGATGACGAGATGACTCGATCAGGCACCTCAGCGCCTCGCTCTCTGGCAAAAGCTCCTACCACATACCCTGTCTCCTCTTGCCACGGATGGCCCAGGCTATCCTGAGGCAATTCACCTGAAACGATCTGATAAGAAAACGAAGGCAACAACTGCTGTTCTTCAACTGTGCCGGAGGCCACAAGTTGGGGAATGCGTAAGAGACAGATCTTCGGGCCATCTTGTTCCTGTTCAAGTGTATCTGCATAAGCAACCGCACAGTTGGTAGTTCCCAGATCAATGCTGACAATATATCTTGATTGTGCCATTGGTCACCTCTTGTTTTGGTTAGTCCGTCTGACCGATTTCCACCTCAGCCGGTGCTATAACTGTATGCTTTTGCCCCGGAGGTTGGGCGGGAAGGTCTATTCGTGTAACCTTATAGCCCGAATGCTGGAGAATCCCCTCAAAGGGAGGACTGCCTGTTATGCGTCCCGTGAGTCGAATTTCAGAAGGATCAAACCCTTGTGGTACGACAACGGTCTCCCCTTCGTTTTCCAACATGACAGGAACGAAGGTAAAGTATTCCTCCAAGGTCTTTCTGCAGTCCTGGTGAATATGGCGTACAGCAGCACCAATTTGAGCATCAGCGTATCCAGCGATATCCTCCTGCAGGAAGTCTATCAATCTTCCCTTGTTTTGTAGTATAGACAACGTCTGACACGCCCCGATATCTATAGGATTACCAGCAACGGTTTGTGCCGGTTTTTCCTGTTCTGGCAGGATCTCCACTTCCGTCCTCTTGGGTCTTTCCTCAGAGACAAGCGCACCGCTCTTGACAAACCTTCGGAGCAACACGGACAGCAACAGAATCGCGGTAAAACCCCCTAAGAAGAAAATAGACGGGACATAGAGGCTTGCCATCTCTCGAAGTCTTTGCAAATGCACCAGATGAGGCATCAGCGCTTTCTGATCTTCAGGCTGGATTGCAGCCACAGCCATGTTGAGATCCTTCAGTGCTGGATCAATATAGGATTTTGAGGCAAGATAGGCCCCTCCTGTCAAGGCCGACATGGTCAGCATAATAATAAAGAACATTGTTGCAACCATTTTTTCCATCCTAGAACCCCTCTCTTTCTTCTTCATCTCGTGTCTGCAAGTGCATGTTTGCATAATCCCAATTTTCCGTAAAGATAGTTTTGTTTACGCAGCCTTGTCAAACTTTTTTCGTGCAAAAACCGGTTTGTGATTTCACTTGATTTTGGCTGATTCATCCACTATAGGAAAAACACTGTATTTTTCTTGGCACCCGTATTTTCGGTTTTTTCGACGGATTCGCATCCAGCGGGACAACGATCAACTGACATCACCAATCTTTTACGAGAGGGAGAGACCCATGGCAAGCGTCAACAAAGCAATCATCATTGGCAACCTTGGAAGAGACCCTGAGGTTCGCTACACACCCAGCGGAACGGCCGTAGCCAATTTCAGCGTTGCCACCACTGAGAATTGGATCAACAAGGACGGCGAAAAGCAATCACGCACAGAATGGCACCGTGTAGTGGCATGGGGCAAATTGGGAGAAACCTGTGGAGAATATCTCTCAAAGGGTAGCCAGGTCTATATTGAAGGGAGCATCCAGACAAACGAATGGGAAGACAAGGAAGGTAATAAGCGAAAAACTACGGAAATCAGGGCCTGGCGCATGCAAATGCTGGGAGCACGTGGTGCAAACACGCTGGACACTTCGCCTGAGGTCAACTCAGGCAGAGAACCAGAACCAGGGATTAAGGAACCTACCGAGGACGACATCCCGTTTTAGTCGTAAACAGGTATAAGGGGAAACAACCCTTGTCTACGCCTTGTTTTTCTCTTCTATTTTTTCCGGCTCTTGGGATGCAGAATCTTCATCCAAACGTTCAGTGGTAGCTTTCTTGAAGTTCTTGATTCCCTTTCCAATACCGCTTCCGATCTCAGGGAGTTTGCCCGCCCCGAAGATGATGAGGATAATAACCAGAATTATGATCAACTCTGGCATGCCGATTCCGAACATCTATTCTCCCCCTTGTTATTTCTGTCCATTTGAAGGACTTATAGTCCTTAAGAAAAAGATTTTGGGGTTCAACATAGCCTGCAGCGAAAAACAGCGGGTTATGGGTTCCAAGCAAGCTCAAAGCTGAAAGCTCAAGGCTCAAAGAAAAACCATGATTCTGCTGCTTTGAGCGTTCAGTTTTGAGCCTTCCATTAGCAACAACAAAGTTAGGTCTTACTGAGCCTTTACCGTACCCCAAAAACATTATCTTGAAATCTATAGCTTCACGGGCTGTCCACCTTGCAACTATATACCTCGAAAGGCCACAAATAACACTTTTTCGCCGGCCATGAACATCAATAGCCGCGTTGCTCAGGCTTGCAATAGCC
>MAXP01000343.1 GCA_001751085.1 Desulfobacterales bacterium C00003060
AAGAATTATCACGAAAGCACGAAAGATTGAAAACACGAAAAAATGCCGGTAACTGGCATCATGTCATAGTAAGTGATGACTGTATGTGCCACAGCGCAGGAAACCGAAACCATCCCCCGCAACTTGATTCTCATGTCTTGTTTCGTGCTTTGCGGCCTTCGCCTTGANNTGAGAACATTCCGTACTTTCGTGTTTTCGTGATGGGTTTTGAATGGTTTCTTAACCGCACAGGTCCAACTTATTGAGAAGTTACAGCCATAACATGTAATTTGTTGAAATTGTTGACCCGTATTGTTTTTCATGGACTACCCGGAAAAAGGCTCCTGCTGTCATAGTCGGTATCCAGCATCCACATGCTGATCTTATCCGTTTTTCCGAGAAAAGTCGCGTCTGCACTCTTGACGCGTAAGAAGTCGTTGTCAGAAGTGTAGACGCGACCCCCTGTTTTTTCGAAGGTTTTGATTTTCTGTATTGTCTTAGCGGTTTGATAAATTTTCGGATGCCCTCAGTTTTAGGCATATAAAGTAACTCTTAAAGATTCGCCCCTTAGCTCAAAGGCGGGCTCTTTGCCATTATGCTCAATCATGCCGCGGATGATCTTGCGCGATACCCCCCTGCCGCTGCCCTCGACATATTCCATGTCGCGTAAATAATCGACAATCATTTGATTGCGGTGATAGCGGGCGCCGCTTTTCATCCGTTCGATGGTGATTGTATTTGGAAGATTTCCGGGACTATCGATTTCCAACCGGTCCGGATAGAGCCAGATTCCGATATTCGTTCCGCCGATTGTATAGTCTCTGTGTGCAACCGCATTGACTACAACTTCACGCAAAACTTCAGGAGGATAAGCATATTCGGTAATGCGTCTTGTGCCTATAATTTTTTCTTTTGACCTTACCCTTAAAACGAAATCTACGGCCTGGTCAATTACACCTTCTTCAGTAACAACTCCTGAGTCTTTACGCAACGAAAGCAATGAGCCGTTGATCTCCTTACGAAAACGGCCCGCCACCTCAGCATCTGGTGTGTCGTATTCCACGGCGGTAATGCCGCTTTGAGGGATTAATTTCTTGACTCTATCCTTTTTGCCAAATAAAACAAGCCCCGCCAGAGTGCAAGTAACAGCGCCGAGTTCTTCAGAAAGTATCTGATTGTCTATCAGAAGCCGAAGCCATTTTGACTTATCTTCATAACCGATATGTCTGACTTGCCTGAAATACTCAATAAGCAGGGTATCATTCAAATCTTCCGGTCTTGACCTTGGTACAGGCGTCACCTCATAATGAATCATCCCAGAGCTTTGAAATAAACGCCTTAGTTCTTCTCTGTCGGTTTCCCGACAACTGGTCACATCACGGATATAGTAACGTTCCCTTGCATCCTTCCCCTTACGCTTGCAATACGGTTTGGCTACACCCATCGGCACCATAATCACGGCAACTCGCAGATCTTTTTCTACAGGCACCTCCTCATAATCCACGAGAATATTCGGATGTGCCCAGCCCTGAACAGCGTCTGATATCCATTTGCCGTATTCAGCGAATCTGCCTTTCAGCCCTGTTATGGTTCCGTCATCTTCAACGCCGAGCAAAATTTTTCCGCCCTTTGAGTTTGCAAAGCATACAACATACTCCGCGATTGTTTCCGCTTTAATGTCCGGTGTATCCGCCTTAAATTCCACAAAGCTGGATTCGCCTTTATTTATAAGTTCTAAAAGTTCTATTTTGTCCATATTAGCTCTTCCTTATTAAAACCCGTATTTGAACTTGCGGAATTCAAATGCATCATGGATCGTAACCATTGCCGAAATCTTCTTTGAGGCGTTCAAAAACCGTCAGGTTGGGTGCAATCACTACAAAATGCTTTGCCATTAGCGAGTCGCTTTCACGAAGGGCATGAAAGTAACTCCACACAATAGCAAAACTCATCACCTTGGTCTTGCCCGCGCCTGTCGCTACCTTAAAGGCATATTTAGGCCAGCGGTCCTCGTCCGGGTTGACGCCAAGGGCCACTGTCTCGCGGTCTTCGCCTCCAAACTCAGATATTATACCTCGGAAGGTTATATATGAAGCGAGCGCCAGGGCAGGCAGGCCAAAATACTATAGACTCCTACTGCAATGGGCCTTTAAGGAGGCGAATGTCGTCGATCCAGGCTGTACCCTTACCCTGGATGACCAAGTTCAACTTCACGTTGTCCGGGTTTTGTCCTTTCTTCAAAAAGAAGGGCGTCTCCTGGGTAGACCACTCTGTAGTTCCACTGAGTGAGGATTGCAGGCCCCGCGAGAAGTACTCCCCTTGCCCCGCAAATTGACACCACATCTCCAGGTATACCTCACCCTCGACATCTTCCGTACGTACTTTTGCCTGGTAGGTCAGTCGTGCATCCTCAACATCGATGTTTCCCGTTTCGTACAGTCGTATCGTAGTTGGCTGATTTGCTGTAACACGCAGAGCCCCGTTACCATCACTCGTGACCTTCCGATCGAACTCAACTCCTGTCTTTGTGATCACACCTTCCAGGCTTTCAGCAGGGTAAAGCCTCAACTCGACGACAGAGGTGGATGGGTTTGAGCATCCAGAAATCAAGATGGATATTGCCAATACCAGATAGCCAATCACGAATCGTGTCCAAATCATTGCTCGCCTCCTTGATGCATTGTTTGTCCTTAGGGCTTTATCCGTCCTTCCGCGAACTGCATTGAGCAGATATACCTCGGAAGGTTATAAATGGCGCTTTTCTCGGTGAGTCATGAGTATCAAGAGCAAGGCGCGGAATAGCTGGCTATTGCAAGCCTGAGCAACGCGGCTATTGATGTTCATGG
>MAXP01000344.1 GCA_001751085.1 Desulfobacterales bacterium C00003060
TTATACCTCGGAAGGTTATGAATTGCGTTTTTTTCGGTGAGCAATGAGCATCAAGAGCAAGGCGCGAAGGCGCGGAATAGCAGGCTATTGCAAGCCTGAGCAACGCAGCTATTGATGTTCAGGGCCAGCGAAAAATCGTAAGTTGTGGCCTTTCGAGGTATATCTCTCATAATTTAAGAATCAGGCAGGAACATGATAATATCAAAGGTATCGAGACCAATGTTTGATTTCTTTAGCAAGAAAAGGCAGCATAAGGCCCTTACGGACGCGGATGACAAGGCCCTTTTCATAGAACGGTATAAGGCGTTTCGAGATCTCCTCAAAAACAACAACGAAGCTCTGATGACCATGGCCGATATGCAGGAAAAGGCCAGCGGGGCCTTCGTCTTTGACAGGGCCTATGTGGAGTCATCCTCTCACGCTGTGTGTGAAAGGATCAGGAGGATAGTCGATAATCTGGATATCCTTGCAGATAAAAAATACAAGGATCTGATTATTCCATATCAAATGATTGATGAAGCCATTCGCAAGTGCCTCACCGCCAACGTCGCCATTCCCAAAACCGATTATGTCCTTCGCCTCAAGGACATCGGAAAAGAAACCATCCAGTCTGCCGGCGGTAAACTTGCCCATTTGGGAGAGCTTGCCAATGCCCTGGACCTTCCTGTTCCACGAAGCTTTGTGGTAACGACATATGCCTACCAGGCCTTTGTCCAGCACAATCAGATCCAGGACATCTTGAATGACATGACCAGCAAGCTTGATATCCGCAATTATGACGAGTTGACGGCCAGGAGCCAGGAAATGCAGCAACTGGTCAAAAATGGACAAATACCCCCGGATATTGAAACGGCTGTTCTTGATGCATACACAGCCATGTGTCAGGAGGCAGGGGAACAGGACCTGAAGGTGTCTATACGGAGTAGTGCAATCCTCGAAGACACCATGGCCAGTTTTGCGGGCCAGTATGAATCGGCCCTTAACGTGTCTGCAGAGAACCTTCTTGCCCAATACAAGAATATCTTATCCAGCCAGTTTACCCCTCGAGCTCTTTTTTACTATAAGGACAAAGGATTTAATATTGAAGAGATGGCCATGGCGGTGGGTGTGCTGGACATGATCGAGGCCAAGGCAAGCGGTATCATGTATTCACGTGATCCGGGCAACCCCGGGGAAGATGTCACATTGATCAATGCGGTCTGGGGGCTTGGGGCCTATGCGGTAGGAGGCATAGTGCCCACAGATAACTACAGGGTTTCAGGGGACCAGGCACAGAAGAAGATCATACATGAAAACACAGGCCGCCAGGAAGTAATGCTGGTCGGGGGGGTGGATGGCCGAACCCACGAGGTTCCAGTACCCGGGGAGTTGCTGGGAAAACCGTGCCTGAGCGACGACCAGATTTGCAGGCTTGCCTCCTGTGTCCGAAAGGTGGAAGCCCATTTCGGCGAACCCCAGGATATGGAATGGGCCATGGACCAAAACGGTCGGCTGTATCTCCTCCAAGCCAGGCCATTACGTATGCCCTCTGCGCTTGCCACGACTGACAAAGAGCGGCCAACGGTGATAAAGGGACACAAGATCCTTCTTGATAAGGGAACTGTTGCCTGCAGCGGCGCTGGGACAGGCCCTGTTCATATTGCTAGCCGCGATGAGGATCTGGCCGATTTTCCCGAGGGTGGTGTACTCGTGGTAAAACACACCCACCCGGAGTTTGCGGTGGTCCTTGAGAAGGCATCTGCTATTGTTTCAGACATTGGAACGGTCCTCGGACACCTGGCTACGGTGGCCAGGGAGTACAATGTGCCGGCCATTTTTGATACTGAGAATGCTACCAAGATCCTCGAAAATGGCAAGCAAGTTACCGTGGATGCGGTTTACGCCAATGTTTACGAAGGGGTCGTAAACGAAGTGCTTCAGCAAAAAAAGACTCATCACGCCTTTAGTGGCTCTCCTGTGTTGAAGCAACTCAAAGATGTCATGCAGATGATAACCCCTTTAAACCTTACAGATCCCCAGAGCCCGGCCTTTAATCCGAAAGGATGCAAAACGCTTCACGATATTACCAGGTTTGCCCATGAAGTCTCTATGCGGGCCATGTTTGATCTTAGTAAGGAAAGTCATTTTGCTGCTAGATCGACCAAACAATTGGTCTGCAAGGTTCCCATGCAGTGGTGGATTATTGATCTGGAAGATGGTATCAAAGAAGGCGTCAAAGGCAAAAAGGTCAAATATGAGGAGATTGAATCCATCCCCATGCTGTCCGTTTGGGAAGGTATGACAGCCCTGCCCTGGAAAGGCCCCCCACCGGTGGACACCAAGGGGTTCATGTCAATCATGTTTGGAGCCACAATGGATCCGAGTGTGGACCCATCGGTTCGGAAGCGATTCGTGGACAAGAATTACATCATCATCTCCAAACACTTCTGCAATTTGAATAGCCGGCTGGGGTTTCACTTTTCCACAACCGAGGCGTATGTCGGTGACAACCCCAATGAAAATTATGTCAGCTTTGTGTTCAAAGGTGGCGCAGCCGATGCTGATCGCAAGATAAGACGGGTCCAGTTTGTTGGAAAGATCTTGAGCCATTATGATTTTCGAGTTGAGATCAAGGACGATGCGCTTTTTGCCCGGCTGGAGGGACACGACCAGGATTATCTGAAGGAGCGCCTCAAGGTATTAGGACACATCATGACGCATACCAGGCAACTCGACATGGTCATGTTCAACGACGCCATGGTGAACTGGTATTACCAGGATATGATAAAAGGGATCGAGTCCTTTGTGAATATACCGCATTAGCTCACTTCAGCTCACATTAGCTCACATTAGCTCACTTGATAGGAAATAGTCATTGAAAAAGTATATCAAATACCTTGCCCAAAAACCGGGCATTCGCATTGTAAGCTTGATCATCCTGATTCTGCTGACAAGTACGTTTTATCTAACCATGCTCTCAGCCCGCGAGATGAAAAGGATAATCAGTGAGGACTTCAATAACCAGCAGCTTGCATTGGCCAGGCATTGCTCCGGCATACTCAGCAACAATGTCCAAACCCTTAAGCGGGAACTGATTACCCTGGGCCTCTCACCCAGAATCCAGTATGTTGACACAGGCTCCTGGGCAAACCGGATGATAATCTCTCTTTCAAGCATTAGCGATTATGGTGTCATCAAAATACTTCTGACAGACGCCAATGGGACCGTCTCCTATTCAGTTGATTATACCGATACGGTCTTTGAAGAAAAGGGGTCCTATGAGGATTTGGACTATTTTGAATGGTGCAAGAAACCGGAGAATAGAAACAGGGTCTATATGAGCGCAGCCAAAAACGGAGTTGTTACCAACTCCGAGCCAGGCCTCATTATGATGATGGCTGTGCCTGTGTATCAGGTGTCCAGCAATGAGGCCCACCCTATTCCCACGCAGCAATTCTCCGGCATACTGGCCTTTGTTGTGGACGTTGGTTTACTTGTAGAAGAAATCGTGTCTCCTGTCCGATCAGGAAAGACGGGGTATGCATGGGTCATTGATGGGTCCGGCACATTCATGTACCACATGGAAAAGGACTTCATTGGTCAGAATGCCTTTGAGATCAGGAAATTCAAAGCGCCGCATATATCCTTCGGCAAGATTAATATCATACAAAAAACCATGATGTTACAAGGAAAGGAAGGGACTTCCTTGTATACTTCAGGCTGGCACCGTGGTCTGACCGGCTCCATGAAAAAGTTGATTGCCTATGCCCCGGTGTACATCGGGGCTGCCAACACAAAATGGATATGGTCCGTTGCCGTAGTGGCACCGGTCAGTGAAGTGCAAGATGCCGTGCACGGTGTGTATTTCAGGCAATCCTTGATACAGGGTGCCTTTACTGTTGCGGTGATTATTGTATTGGCCTTTTTCATCTCCAACGAAACGGCCTGGCGTCGCACCCTTGAGCAGGAGGTCAAAGAGAAGACCAGAGACCTTGAAAACTATGCCTTGAAGCTAAGACGCTCTGAGGAAAAATATCGCTTTCTGGTAGAATCGGCTGACGACCTGATTTATATGATAGACAGAGATTGTAATGCCTTGTCTATCAACAAGTATAGCAGTAAGCTCATAGGATGTCGGTCTGATGACATCATCGGCAAGAACATAAGTGATTTTCTGAAATGTGAAGGCGACGATGACATCTGTTCGATTGTTGAAAGGATTTGCGAGACATCGGATAGTGTTCAGCGAGAAGAAAGGGTGACGATAAACAACAAGGAACACTGGCTCGACAGTAAATACAAGCCCGTGGGAACAGACCAGGATGAAGTAACCGCTGTCCTGGTTATATCGAGGGACATTACAGAACATAAGACCATGGAAGATCAACTCTTCCACACGGAAAAACTGGCATCTTTGGGGTCCCTTTCGGCCGGTGTGGCCCACGAGATAAACAACCCTATTGCCATCATCCTGGGTTTTACGGAACTATTGCTGGGAAGGTTTGCTGAGGATTCTAAAGAATATGAGATTCTCAAGACCATTGAGAGGCAGGGTAACAACTGCAAAAGGATAGTCGAAAACCTCCTCGCTTTTTCTCGGATCCCCAAAAAGTGCACATTAGAGACCCATGTGGCGGACAATATTCAAAAGGTTGTCAATGTGGTTGTGAATACCCTGGTAACCAAGAAGGTAGACCTCAAGACCGATATAGAAGAAGACCTCCCGCAAGTGAGAGGGGACGGCCAGCAACTGGAACAGGTATTCTTGAACATTATCAACAATGCTGTGGCTGCTATGGATGGCGGGGGGATCCTGACTATCTCAGCACACCGTTCCGATGATATGGTCAGTATAGACTTTAGGGATACAGGCCATGGTATATCCCCAGACGATATGGACAAGATATTCGAACCGTTCTTTACGACTAAAAAGGTTGGAGAAGGAACAGGGCTGGGCCTTTCTGTAAGCTACGGTATTGTAAAAAAGTTTGGAGGAGATATCAGAGTCAAGAGCCAAACCGGAGAGGACGGCAAGGAGCCTGGCACGACCTTTTCCGTGTTATTAGCTGTGGCAGATGGGCAAAATCGTAAATCGGTTGAGCCGGTTGGCCTGTTGGCCTATTGAGCCGGTTGAACCCGTTCAGCCGGTTCGCCGGTTAAGGGCTGGGTCAAGAATAACTTGGTAGAATTGGCGCTCAGGTTTGGGTTAGATTTGGCCGATCCGATCGAACAAAACCACAGGAATAGCAGGCTATTTCGCGGATTTTGCGAATGAGGATCGGCCGAAGGTGGCCTGAAGATGAGATGCGAAAATGCCAAGTTATTTTTGACCCAGCCCTAAGCCCGCAAGGCATCTATTTCGGCGTTGCAGGCCTAAGGCTGGAGGTTAGAGGTAGGAAATATTTTTGCCTCAGATCTTAAGCGAAGCGGTCCCTGGGCCCAGACCGAGATTTATCAGCTTGTAGCCTACAGTGAACATGAGCGCCGGGGCGGGCTTCAAACCTTGGATAAAGTGAAGCGACTTCCGGCCAAACCGGCACAACAGGCTAAACGGGCTGAACCTTATATAAAAACAAAAGGAAAAAATTATGGCTGAAAAGATATTAGTCATTGATGACGAACTCGATATGCTGATGCTGTTGAGGATGATCATTGAGGACAACACCGACCATGAGGTAGAGACGACCAATAACCCGTCTGAAGGGTTAAAAATGTTCAAGGAGAACGATTATGACCTGGTCATTAGCGACCTCAAGATGCCTGGCATGGACGGGATAGAGCTCTCTGATGAATTCAGAGAGATGAAACCTGACATTCCTGTGGTCATCATCACGGCCTATGGTTCGCTTGAAACAGCTCAGGAGGCTATGAAAAAAGGGGTTGCCGACTTCATCACCAAACCTTTCAGAAAGGACAGTATACTCTTTACCATCAACAGGGTGTTAGAACTTGCACGGGTAAAAAGGGAGAACATAGAACTGAAAAAGAGGTTAAGCGAATAGGACCCATTATTCTATTTCGACCTTGACGCTGCCGCGTTCCCCGAAGCCCCCCTTTTTTTTCTTCTGATCCACCGATATCGAGGGTAATAGGTACGCAGTACTTCTCCGAGCGGTGGGCTGAAGGTATGGTACCGGTAGAGAGCCCTTTGTCTTTTTCTTTTGTAGGTCGACTCCCACACGTCCTTGAACACCAGTCGGAGAAGTTTCTTGAACAGACTTGTTTTTTGTTTACCGCTCACCTTAATTCCTGCTGCTGCCTTGCGTCTTAAGCTTTTTTGAAACCTCCGGTTTCAATATATGAACCTGGCTCCGTTTCGCTCCTGTTGTCCATTTGACAGCCTTGTTTGGTTTTGGTATCTTCAAATCGGCATAGCGAAACAACACTCTCCCTTAAGCACAGCTCCCAGCCATTTGGCTTCCTGAGGATCGCACACGATGATTAACCCTCAGCTTGTTATCAATCTTCTTCTTATTCTAACCGTGGCCTGGGTCATGGGAGACCTTTTCTCTCGATTCGGATTGCCGATTATGCTTGGACAGGTACTGGCCGGTGTCGTTCTGGGGCCACCTCTGTTGGGTCTTGTGAGCTGCTCTCCGGCTATTGTACTAATGGCCGACTGGGGAATGTTCTTTCTCATGTTCTATAGCGGCATGGAGATGGACCCCAAAGAACTCTCAGAGCATATCTGGCCTTCTCTTGCCGTGGCTTTAGGGGGTTTTGTTCTGCCCTTTGCCGTGGGATACCTCACAGCCAGCGCATTCGGGGGCACCTTATACCAATCCCTCTTTGTGGGACTGGGTGTTTCCATTACAGCGATTGCTGTTCAATCGGCTATACTCCATTCTATGAGGATAAATGAAAGTGAGCTGGGACACATCATCATTGGAGCCGCCATAGCCGACGACATCTTGTCCTTAATGGGTCTGTCAGTCCTTCTCGGTTTGGCCAAAACTGGTACCGTTCAATTCGTAGATTTATCAATTGTTATTCTCAAAGTCATCGCCTTTTTTGGTTTAACTATCCTTCTGGGACTCTTTGTCGTGCCGAAAGTGACCGCAAAGCTCCATGATCGGGAGGGCAAGGCCTTTACATTTGCCATGGTGTCGGCCCTGACAATGGCGTACTTGGCTGAACTGGCGGGTCTTCATGTCATTATTGGAGCTTTTCTCGCCGGACTATTTGTAAGAAAGGAGATTATGGACAAAAACATATACAATACTATAAAGGACCGGTTTTTCGGCTTGAGTTATGGGTTTTTTGTTCCTATTTTTTTCGCCTCTTTGGCGTGCCATCTCCAATTTTTCTGGGACTGGCGCTTCATATCTTTCGCATTGACTCTGACGCTGGTCGCCATCCTTGGCAAGCTCATCGGATGTGGACTGGGTTTGGCTATCTTTAGACGCAATCCTTGGGAATGTACAGTCGTAGGTTTGGGAATGAGCGGTCGAGGTGCTGTAGAACTGGTGGTGGCCGCGGTCGTGCTGCAGCTCGGCGACGAGCTAATGTCCACTCATATGATTACAGAGCCGTTGTTGACGGGAGCCCAATTCTCTGGCCTGGTCCTGATGGCCTTCATAACAACATTGATCGCCCCTCTTTCTCTGAGATGGGCGGTTCTAAGAACATGTTTGCCGGATGAGAAGGCTGCCTTCTGCAAGTTGTGGAAGCAGGGTATTGATACTAGTTGAAAAGGAGTGAAAGTGAAAAAATGACACCAATCAGACCCTAATCTGTGCTTATGAGGCTTTTATTTCCTTTACTATTCTTAGAGCGGTTTGTATTATATGTGATTGTTGCACAGAATCCAGACAAGATCACAAGACGGAAGGTAACCGAGGCTACTATGAAAACCCTCATCTGTATTGATGGGCACGTTCATGCCTTGAAAGCTACCAGGCTGGCGGCGAAGTTTGCCTGCACCACAAATAGTGAAGCCACCTTCCTGTTTGTTCGAAGATATAGAAAGCATACTCGGGGTTACAACATTCGAGGGAAGGCGACAGAGATATTTGCCAACTGGAGGGAAGAACTCCCGGAGATGAGGTGTCTGCATGAGGCTGAAAAGGTGTTCGAAAAAGCTCGTGGGTGCAGGGAAAACGAGACAGAGATAGGAAAGCCGCATAGAGCCCTGGTTCATCTTGGCGGCGGTGTTTTTGAAGAGGGAACGATCCGACTACGTTCTGAAAGCAAGGCTCATCTTAAGATCAGGGAAGGCATCCCTCACGAAGAGATACTCAGAGAAACCGAGGAAGGCCATTATAGCCTTATCATGTTGGGGATACGCCGTGCTGGTGAATGTCGTTGGTCTGATATTGAGCACATTCCTCTAAGTATTGCCGAGAAGGCCCCCTGCCCGGTCATGGTGATAGGCAAGGAATTTGAAGAAGGACAATCCGTATTGTTGTGTATTGGAAAGAAGGACCCCCCTGAATCAACCTCAGAACTGATCCGAGTCATAGCAACCAGAATGAAAAGTGAGATTGAGGTTCTAACCGTACTTAGGAGCGGTGACTCAACTTTTCAGTTTTCTAAAAAAAATTCCTCCATGATTGATGAATGGTCAGCGGGTTCTTTGACCGTGAGTCAGAAAGTCCTGACCGGCAAGCCTGCCGATGCGATTCTCGAAATGGCACCAGATTATGGTCTGATAGCTTGCTCGTCAAGCGAAAAGCGAAAAAGAAATCGACTGGGCAATGTAACCAAAAAGGTGCTCTGTCGTCAGTGCAATCTGCTTGTCTTGAGGTAATCAGTAAGCTCTCAAAAAGTTTGGACAAACCTCAAGTTATAGAATCGCTACGCGATTCTATGTAACGCGGCTTCGCCGCTCCAAACCTGAATAATTCAACTGAATTTCTACAACGTGTTGTAATCATTTATCTTTCCAAAGGAGTTCCTGCCAGTGTTTGACTTTTTCAGGAAGACAAAGGAGCGAAAGGCCCTCAGAGACGAGGAGGACAGGGCGCTTTTTGTACAGCGCTTTAATGCCTTTCGCCAAGTCCTTAAAAGCAACAACGAAGTACTGATGACCATGGCCGATATGCAGGAAAAGGCCAGTGGTGGCTTCGTCTTTGACAGGGCCTATGTTCAGTCTTCCTATCAGGCTATGTCCGATGGGGTTAAGAAAATAATCGACAACCTGAATGTCCTGGGAGATAAAAAATACAAGGGCCTGATTGTTCCATTTCAGAAAACTGATGAGACGATCCGCAAGCAGCTTGTTGCCAGGGTGGCCATTCCCGAGACCGATCTGGTCCTTCGACTGAAGGAGCTCGGAAAAGAGACCGTGGCCTCGGCTGGCGGCAAGCTTGCCCACATGGCAGAGCTTGCCAATGTTTTGGGCCTTCCTGTTCCCCCCGGGTTCGTGGTGACGACCTGTGCCTACCAGACCTTTGCCCGGCATAATCAGATCCAGGACGTCTTGAACGAAAAAACCACCAAGCTTGACATCCGCAATTATGACGAATTGACATCCGCAAGCCAGGAAATGCAGCAACTGGTTAGAAACGGACAAATACCGGCAGTTCTTCAAAGGGCCATCCTTGATGCATACAGCGGCATGTGTCAAGAGGCGGGGGAGGAGAACATGAGAGTGTCTGTTCGGAGCAGTGCACTCCACGAAGACATGATGGCCAGTTTTGCAGGCCAGTATGAAACCGCCCTGAATGTTCCTGCTGAGGAGCTCCTGACCCAATACAAGAATATCCTCTCCAGCCAGTTTACGCCTCGAGCCCTCTTCTATTACAAGGATAAGGGGTTCCATATCGAAGAAATGGCCATGGCGGTGGGTGTGGTTGCCATGGTCGAGGCCAAAGTTAGCGGTATCATGTACTCCCGTGATCCCGGCAGCCCACAAGAGAATGCCATATTGATCAATGCGGTGTGGGGGCTCGGGGCCTATGCAGTGGGAGGCGTGGTGCCCACAGATAACTACAGGGTTTTGGGAGACCGCGAAAGAAAGATCACACGTGAAGAGACAGGTCGCCAGGAAGTTATGCTGGTCGGCGGGCGAGAAGGTGACACTGAGGAGGTCCCCGTACCCAAAGAATTGCGGGGAAAACCGTGCCTGAACAATGAGCAGATCTCTGAGCTTGCCACCTATGCGCGGAAGGTGGAAGCCCACTTTGGGCAGCCCCAGGATATGGAGTGGACCATGGACCAAAAGGGTCGATTGTATCTCCTCCAGTCCCGGCCGTTGCGTGTGGCCTCTGCGGAAGCCCTGGCCGATGAGAAACGGCCAATGGTGCCCAAGGGGTACAAGATTCTTTTGGACAAGGGAACCATTGCTTGCCGCGGTGTTGGGGCAGGCCCTGTCCATGTCGTCAACCGTGAAGAGGATCTGGCGGATTTTCCTGAGGGTGGCGTACTGGTGGTGAGACACACTCACCCGCAGTTTGCAGTGGTGCTTGAAAAGGCATCCGCTGTTGTCTCAGACATCGGAACTCTCCTTGGGCACCTGGCCACAGTGGCGAGAGAGTACAGTGTGCCGGCCGTTTTTAGTACTGAGAACGCCACCAAGGTCCTCAAGAATGGCATGCACGTGACAGTAGATGCAGTCTATGCCAATATCTACGAAGGGATCGTCGAGGAATTGCTGAGGGAAAAAAAGACTGACGATACCTTTAAGGCGTCTCCTGTCCTAAAGCAACTCCGAGAGATATTGCAAATGATAACCCCTTTGAACCTGACAGATCCCCGGAGCCCGAACTTCAGGCCCACAGGATGCAAGACGCTCCACGATATTACGAGGTTTGCCCATGAAGTCTCTCTGGAGGCCATGTTTGATCTTAGCAAAAAGAGTCATTTTGCTGCTGAATCGACCAAACAATTGGTCTACAAGGTTCCTATGCAGTGGTGGGTTATTGACCTGGAAGATGGTATCAAAGAAGGTGTAAAAGGGAAAAAGGTCAGATATGAAGAGATTCAATCTATCCCTATGCGAGCCCTGTGGGAAGGTATGACAGCCGTACCGTGGAAAGGCCCCCCGCCTGTGGACACCAAGGGTTTCCTTTCGGTTATGTTAACGGCCTCGACAGATCCCAGCATGGATCCTGCGGTTCGGAAAGGATTTGCCGAGAAGAATTATATCATCATCTCGAAGCACTTTTGCAACTTGAGTAGCCGGCTGGGGTTTCACTTTTCAACAACGGAGGCGTATGTAGATGACAACCCTAATGAAAACTATGTAAGCTTTATCTTCAAAGGTGGCGCGGCCAATGTTGATCGGAGGGTGAGAAGGGTCCAGTTGATTGGAAAACTCCTGCAGCAGTTTGATTTTCGAACCGAGGTCAAGGAGGATTCACTCTTTGCTCGCCTGGAAGGCTACGATCAGGATTATGTGAAGGAACGTCTAAAGGTATTAGGACACATCATTATGCATACCAGACAACTCGACATGGGCATGTCGAATGTCGCCAGGGCTAACTGGTATTATGAAGACATATTGAAAGGGATCGAGTCGATTGTGAGGAAATAGTCCTTGAAGAAACACTTCAAATGCTTTGCCCGAAAACGGGGCCTGCGCCTTATGACCGTCGTCATCATGGTTCTCCTGGTCGGTGCAGTAATACACACCGTGTACGTGAGCCAATCGATGATACAGGGTGCATTCGTTGCCGCCGTGGTTATTGCATTAGTAGCCTTTTTCACCGCAAACGAAAGGGCCTGGCTGCGAACCCTTCAATACGAGGTCAAAGAAAAGACGAAGGACCTGGAGCACTATGCCAGGAAGCTTAGACGTTCTGAGGAAAGATATCGCTCTCTGGTAGAGTCGGCCGATGACCTGATCTATACGATAGGCAAAGATTGTAATGTCTTGTCTGCCAATCAATATGGCAGGAAACTCGTGGGACAACGGTCTGAGGACGTCATCGGCAAGAATATAAGTAACTTTATCGAATATGAAGGCGATAATGGTGTCCATTCGATCGTTGCAAGGATTTTCGAAACCTCGGAGACTATTCTGCGAGAAGAGAAGGTAAAGATAGGGGATAAGGGGTATTGGCTCGACACAAAATACAGGCCTGTGCGACCAGACCAGGGTGAGGTAAATGCGGTTCTGGTGATTTCACGGGATATCACGGAACAGAAGAGGATGGAAGAACAGTTTTTTCACACGGCAAAACTGGCATCTATGGGGTCTCTTTCGGCCGGCGTTGCCCATGAAATGAACAACCCGATTGCCATTATCCTGGGTTTTACGGAACTATTGCTGGAAAGGACCCCTGAGAATTCCAAAGAGTATGAAATTCTCAAGACCATTGAAAGGCAAGGAAACAACTGTAAGAGGATCGTCGAAAATCTCCTTGCTTTTGCCAGGATTCCCAAAAAGACCACCACAGTGACTGATGTGGTTGACGACCTACAAAATGTTGTCAATGTGGTTATGAATACCCTGCTGACCAAGAAGGTAGACCTCAAGACCGACATAGAAGAAACTTTCCCCACAGTGAGAGCGGACGGCCGGCAGCTCGAACAGGTCTTCTTGAACATTATTAACAATGCGGTGGCAGCTATGGATGGCGGGGGAATCCTGACCATCTCAGCACACCGTTCCGGCGATATGGTCAGTATATCCTTCAGCGATACAGGCCGTGGCATATCCCCGGAGAATATGGACAGGATATTTGAACCGTTCTTTACCACCAAAGGAGAGGGAACAGGGTTGGGTCTTTCTGTGAGCTACGACATTGTGAAAAAGTTTGGAGGGGATATTCTGGTCAAAAGCCAAACCAGAGAGGAAGGCAAGGAGGCCAGGACCACCTTTACGGTGTTACTACCTGTGGCAGATGGGCAAGATCGTGAATCGGTTTAGCCGGTTTAGCCCGCATATCAAAACAAAAGGAGAAGATTATGGCTGAAAAGATATTAGTCGTTGACGATGAACTCGACATGCTGATGCTGTTGAGGATGATCATTGAAGACAACACCGACCATGAGGTGGAGACGACGAACAACCCGTCCGAAGCGCTAAAAATGGTCAGGGAAAACGATTTCGACCTGGTCATATCCGACCTAAAGATGCCCGGCATGAACGGGATGGAGCTCTATGATGAAATCAAAGAGATAAACCCTGATCTTCCCCTGATCGTAGTCACGGCCTATGGTTCCCTTGAAACAGCCGACGAGGCCATGAAAAAGGGGGTTGCCGACTTCCTCACAAAACCTTTCAGAAAAGACGGTATCCTTTTTACGATCAACAGGGTCCTGGAACTTGCCCGCGTGAAAAGGGAAAACATAGAGCTAAGAAAAAAGTTAAGCGCATAGAGACCCTTAACGCAGGAAGGTTTCGCATGCGCATGCGCTAAGGGATTTGGGATACGGCAGGGCCTTGGTGGCCCTGCCGTATTAGCACTCCCACCTAACTTAATGCTCCAGCTTCATGCCCCATCCTTCAAACATGAACATAATGGCAAACCCGTACCACAGGGTGTACCCAACATAAAAAATCAAGGAAAAGATGACAAGGCCAATACGGTCGCCGATCTTCTGAGGTTCCACTTTGTAGAAGTTGTAGGAACACTCCACAGCCTTCGTCCCTACAGTAGCAACCATCTTGGCCTCTTTGAATTTTCCCTGCTTCTTCAAGTCGTTATCCATCGCCTTGCATGCCTTCCACCAGTTGAAGAGGACCCGCTTTTCGTTGTAGCCGTATTTGTCGTAGATAGCTTGCCCATCATTTCTGTACATGTCCTCTGAATCTGCAAGGCAGTTGTCAAGGATATTGCCCAGGTCACCGCTAACCTTTAACTCGGCACCTGATATATCTACCGTGGCTCCGCCCTTCTCAAAGAGCGGAGCCGTCTGGCCGGCCTGCTCCTCGTTTGCCATGATCAGAGTCATGTCCACAGGATCTCCGATGAACTTCTCGGTTGCTTCCTTGACCTTTGGGATATAGTAGGCCGAGCCCTTTGATATGGTGTTGTACAAGTCGTCTAAGTATTCAAGACCGTTCTGGCCCTTGAAAACAGGCGAGAATATGATGATCAGCACAACGATAAACGCCGCCATCATTCCAAGGCCGCCATAGAACTCTTTCTTGTTCGCAATCATGTTCTCGCCTCCTCTCCCTTCAGGACTCTAATATTTTTAAGGAACGTGATGGTCACCCAGGCTGCAAATCCCCCGATGACAATAAAAAAGGCCCAGACCCCGATGTCTGCTAACACGGTGCCCGTCTGTTTTGATATGGGGATATAACCCATCTCTCCCAACTTGCCCGGCAGGGCAAAGACACGGTTGATAAAACCGGCCAAAATGGCCAGGGCGTAAAATCCACGGATCATGATGCCCTTCACCACCTTTGTCACCATTGCCCCGATCTGGATACCGATCAAGGACCCTAAAAGCATGCCCATGGCCAGGGTGTAGAAGATAAACCCGTAGATAGCGTACTGGCCTATTGCGGCATAGCTTGCCGTGAAGATGATCTGAAAAATGTCGGTTCCCACCGTGGTCATGGAGGAAACACCCATGACATAGACGAATATGGGGAAGGTCACAAAGCCGCCCCCAACCCCCATAATGGCGGCCAAAAACCCGACAAAGAAACCGGAAATGACCAGGAACAACCATGAAATCCCGCGCCCGCCAGGAACAAAGTCGTGATCGAACTTGATCATGGGAGGAAGCTTGATGGATTGAATCTTTTTGGGCAGGGCACCCATCTCGGCCCCTTCATCCTTTCCACCGTGGCCACCTGTATCCTCCCCTGCTGGGGCCTTCCTCGCCTTGAGATAGTCCATCATGGAGTAGATTCCCAAAAAGCCCAGCATGATGACATATACAGTCGTGATAAAGGCATCACTCAGCACGGGATTGATCTCGTAGATCACGCGGTTAATCCACCCGCCAACTGTCGCTCCCGTGATGGAGCCGATCAAGAAGACCCCGGCAAGGCCCACACAGACATTTCCAAGCTTTCTGTGGATCACACTCCCCATGATCGCCTTGGCAAAGATGTGGAAGAGGTCTGTTCCGACAACCAGGATGCCCTTGATGCCTGCGCTCATCAGGGCTGGAGTA
>MAXP01000345.1 GCA_001751085.1 Desulfobacterales bacterium C00003060
AAAAAAAACTCTTCACATTATTAACGGATTCAATTCTCGAGATCCTGAATCGGCCCCAAGACCTCTGGCTACACCCGAAAAGGCAGACAACCTTGAACATGAAGAAGAAGTTCTGTCAAACAACCAGGAATGCCTGCCTATCTCTTCGATTGGCACTCTCTATAATAACCTGAGTATCGTTACTAAGATTCATGTGCTTGGCGGAATCAACCCGGCAACTATGCTATTCCCTGGAGATTTGACAGACTGGACCTATTTGATCGCCAGACGGTTCCCTGATCTGTCAGCCGATATCTTCAAGTACCCCCATCATGGTAGTTCAGGTCCCGGCATTAGCCGGAAGGCCTTTAGGCATTTTGGCCATCCATTTCCCCACTGCTGTCCCTGCGGCCCATGGTGCCATCCGGAATGCTGTGATTGGCACCATGAGTATTGGTATAGGTTGGAGAAGAGAATCGCTATTCGGGACGCTTGCCGTTTCCATCTCATCAGGAACGGTCCACTCTTTGATAACTCCTTGAATGAAAAAGGTTTTAGGATTGACATCCGAATGGAGAACGGTTATGAAGAGGGTTGCACACGGGGAGCCAGATTGAAGACGGAGGCCCAGTCGTGAGACCGGGCCTTTTTAATTTTTGCGTAGAACGCAAGGGATTTCGATAGCGTTCCTTGGCATTGATCTTTTTTCTTTCCTAACCACACAGGTCGAAATGTCTGAGTGAGGGGAGCTGCTGCATTTAGGGAGTGATTCATGAAAAAGGAAGATGTTCCCCAGGACGTCGGCTTGAACAAAGGAATGAAAGAGATCGTCTATGCAGTGGACGAGAATGGCCGCTATGCCCAGGTTCCGAGCTTGGGATGGGAACCGAAAAACATTGCCAACGACCAGGCGTGGGAAGTCATTGACGAAGGGATTATCTCTGAAATAGAGCTGATAAGAGCCGGAAAGCGCAGCCCGCTGGCCTATCACATGGTCAAAAATCTGATGGATATCGGCCTGCTGGCGAGCTATGTCAGGTTACCCCGATGGCGGGTGAAACGGCATCTTAAGCCTGCTGCATTCAAACGTCTTAGACCGGAAATCCTGGAACAGTATGCCGACGTTTTCGGTATATCCACTATTGAGATTCATGAAGTTCCGGATATTTCAGAAACAGCAAAATTCTGTGAAGACTGACGACAAGATGCGAATTCCTTTTGCACACCGCCAGTCGGCCCACTGCGAGACAGGCGTGATGTCAAACATGCTTACCCATCACGGCTTAAGGATTAGCGAATCCCTTGTCTTCGGGATCGGGTCCGGCCTTTTCTTCGGTCATTTTCCCTTTATCCGTCTCAATCATCTCCCGCTGACAGCATTTCGGATTAACACAGGCGGCATTATGAGCCGGGTGGCGAAACGACTTGACGTCAGAATGAAGTGGCATAAATTCCGTGATCCTCAGGAAGCCATGGAAGCCCTTGATCGGAAAATAGCGCAGGAAATTCCTGTCGGATGCCGGGCCGGGGCTTACTGGCTCGACTATTTTCCCCTCAGATACCGGTTTCATTTTAACATGCATAACCTGGTGGTATTTGGAAAAGAGGGGGACAACTATCTGATCAGTGACCCTGTTTTTCCTGAACCGGTTGTCTGTTCCCGGAAGGGTCTTATGAAGGCGCGGTTCGCCAGAGGCCCCATGCCGCCAAAGGGGAAGATGTTCTATGTGGCAGACGTGCCGGAACAGGTTGATTTTCCAAGAGCGGTCACCAAGGGAATCAAGGAGGTTTGCAGAACTATGCTGAAAACGCCGGTACCTTTTGTTGGTGTGAAAGGGATGCGCTATGCGGCAAAGAAGATTGAAACATGGCCGGAAAAGCTGGGTGAACGTAAGGCCGCCCACTACCTTGGGCAGTTGATCCGAATGCAGGAAGAAATCGGAACGGGTGGTGCAGGCTTCCGGTTTGTTTATGCGGCATTCCTGCAGGAATGCGCCGATATCCTTGGAAAAAGACAACTGCTGGAAGTTTCTGAAAGGATGACGGAGATCGGGGACCGGTGGCGTGATTTTGCGTTGATCGGTTCCAGAATATGTAAAAACCGGGCGTCACAAACGGAAACCTATCCAACAATGGCGGATACTTTACGTGCCTGTGCTGCCGAAGAGGAAAAACTGCTCCGCGATTTATCGGAAATTGTCCATTAATTGTCCAACTCAAAAGCATTGCGTATCATGACCCTAAAGGAAAAGCTCAAAACGGTAATCGTAGAAGGACTCAACATGGTGGATACTGAACCGGATGATATTAAAGATGATGATCCCCTGTTTGGTGACAAATTCGGACTGGATTCCATTGATGCGGTTGAAGTGATCTATCAGGTCAAAGAGAATTTCGGTGTGGCGATTAGGGACATGAAAGAAGGCCGTCCTGCGCTTCAGTCCATCAATACCCTTGCCGCATTTATTGAAAAACGGCGTGCCTGAAGGCTGGGGCAGCCGTGAACACATATACCTCGAAAGGCCACAAATGACACTTTTTCGCCGGCCATGAACATCAATAGCCGCGTTGCTCAGGCTTGCAATAGCCTGCTA
>MAXP01000346.1:0-595 GCA_001751085.1 Desulfobacterales bacterium C00003060
ATTCAATTCGATAATACACGCTTTTTCGAAAAAAGTGTAAACTGGTCAATGAAGGATGCCTCTTATTCCATCTCCTGCCATTTTCCTTTATCATAACCAACTGCGCATTGCACCAGTGCTGAAGCATGAATGAAACCTCACAGTTTGAGAAGTTACCTTCAGCTCACCTTGGCCCAAACCTGGATTCCTATAGCTTTTCAGAAAAATACTTGCAAATTTGCGGAATGAGTGGTCGTAACTTCTCAACAACTCAGGGTAAGATGTCTGGATTCCTGCTCCCCGATCGGGTCGAGGACAAGCTTTGCAGGAATGACGTTTGGATGTAACTGCCCGTCATTCCTGCGAAAGCAGGAATCCAGTGAATAGTCGCAAAATGTCATCTACCCCAACTTCTTGAGAAGTTACGCGAATCTGGAAATGACAAATTTCCTTACGCTCGAAGATTCCCCGCAGCGTGCCCCCTGCGTGAGGCATCTATTGTGAGGGAGAGCCCCTGACGCTACGGAGTGTGAGTGAAGCCGCAGGGCTTGTTCGACTGTCCAAACGGCGACAAGCGTCAAGCAGACCATTATGTATTCGGAATAATAATACCGGT
>MAXP01000346.1:656-20892 GCA_001751085.1 Desulfobacterales bacterium C00003060
TGATGGCAGGTACAAATCTTCGCCATCTCTATGTTTTTGTCAGGGACACCCGCTTGGATGAGCTGTCTTAGGTTGGCTGTCCTCAAGTCAAGATATGCCACACCGTCTGCGGAGTCCTTCCTGATACACTCATCCTTGGCCCCAAAAACATCTTCGACCTCACACACGACCTCCTGGCCGACTTGATAGCAACACGGGCCTATAGACGGCCCAATGCCTGCAACGATATCTTCGGGCGAGCAACTAAAGTGTTCTCGAAGGACCTTCACTGTCTTCTGTGTCACGAATCGGAGGGTACCCTTCCACCCTGCATGGGCCACCCCAATCACTTTTTTTGATGGATCAAAAAACAGAATCGGCACACAGTCAGCCGAAAGAATCATCAGACAAATATCCGGCACATTGGTCACCATCGCATCTGTGGCATTGATTGCCCCCTTGTAATCAATAGAGCCTTTGCCTCGAAGTCCTTCTGATATGATCTTTACATGACAGCCATGAATTTGCTTGGCTGTTGTCAGGCTGGTCAAGGAGATTCCAAGGGCTTCAGCAAGCAGCTTGCGGTTCTTGAGTACCTTTTCCGGATCATCCTCAACATTGAACGACAGATTCAATGAGTTATAAGGTGGGCTGCTAAAGCCACCCAGCCGAGTTGATACGAAGTGACTGATCCCCTTATGTCTCAGAAAATTTTCGAAAAACCATATGCACAAGGTTCAACAGCTTCCCTTCTCCACAACTTTGACCAAAAAATCGGCTGGGATCATATCGTGCAAATACTTTCCGTTTAGCAAAGCCATCTCATTCAGTTTATCATCCGGAACGTCTAACAAACGGAGGGTGTCTTCCAACGTTCCAGCAGTCCTCACGGTATGAACACGAAGACGGTCAGGCTTGACATTGATCCTTTTTGGATCTGTAAGGGCTCTGAATCCGCTCATAGTGGCATGGAAAAACGATCTATATCTCTGAAAGTGGGGTTGGGAAGAAAATCCGTGAAATACAAAAACATTTTGACCATGTTGAATAAAACAGGACATCACGCGGATAGTCCCTTGTTGGGCGGCGATATCACAAATCAAGCATTCTGCAGGCAGTTGGTTTATATCTGTCGCATTGGACTCAATCACACGCGCCCTGGCCTTGCCAATGAATCTGCTGACAGCATCTCCTGGAGAGTATCCGGGTTCGACAGAAAACAGGATCACAGCGTCCTGCCGTTTGCTGACCATTTGCACTTGTGCTGGTCTGTTATTGAGCTTCCAGTCAACAGGCACGGGAAATTGAAATTTCAACGCAGGATGATAAAATACGTGATTATCTACGTATCCTTGGCGAGGATTCTCCCCAAATACCAGACCATCTATGTGCCGCAAGTATGCGTCCCGGCTTACCTTCAAGTCTCTAACACCGAGTTCTCCGGCCCATTTCTCGGCTTCCCTCTGAACCGCCCTTATCCGGTCCGGCGGATTAGGATGGGTGGAAAACCAGCCCTCCAGGCCACTGCGATCCGAGGATGGGTGCAACCGTTCCAGTGTTTCAAAAAAGTTAGCCATATGGCTCGCATCAAATCCAGCCTTGGTGGCGTATTCCACGCCCAAATCATCTGCTTGACGCTCATTGTCCCGGCTGAATCTAAGGAATAACATTCCAACACCAGACTGTGCGAGGCCGGCATATCTTTGGAAGTCTTCAGAAAGGAGGGAGCCCACCCCCAAACCTAATTGAGCAAGCTGGGCTCTGCTGTACTGTTGGGCAGAATGACGGGCCGTGACGTGGCCAATCTCGTGTCCCAGGACACCGGCCAGTTCTGCTTCGCTGTTCAGATAACTCAAAACACCTCGGGTAAGATACACATATCCGCCAGGTACGGCAAAGGCGTTGACTACCGCGCTATCCAGTATCTGAAACTCAAAAGGTAAGCTGGGACGGTGGGACACACTGGCCATGCGTTGACCGATGTGCTCAATGTAGGCAGCCAATGGCGGATCATCATATATCCCATAGGTTTCAGTGACCTGCACATTGGTCTTATTGCCTAACCTGATCTCATCCGACTCGCTAAGCAACATCAATTCATGCTGGCCGGTTACCGGATTTACTGCACACGAAAGCATTGAAAAAACAAGACCAAAAAGAATCAAACGAATGACGCAGTCAGTGATTCCACGGTACTTCAAAGGGCATCTCCTGGCAAAAGTCTGAATCCTATCCTTTCGGGATCGCACTCATTCCACTACTTCTGCCATTCCTTGGCAAAGATCTCCGCGATCTTGTTTGTCTGGCTTGGGTCAATATTCAAGGCCTTGGCAATCTCCTTGTACAATGTCTTTCTGTTTTCATTTTCTGCATCAATGAGGTTGTTGAGATTCCTTCTCTCCTTGAGACCCAATCCTTCCGTATTCCATAGAGACACATAGCCGTTGGCCCCCTCTTTCAGCATCCCTTTTTGGTAGTAGGGCTTCATCTGGCTGTACCGGCTCTTCATCTTTTCCTTCAAGGCCCGGATTGTGGGGTTGGAAACAGCAGTTACGTCATCGGCCCAGGCAAAAGAACACGTCAAAGCCAGAATGTGTTCTTGCAACAGAAAACCCTCTTCATTCCTCAAAGATTGCTCTTTCACCTCAGGCTTATTGCTTCTGATCTCATGGACTATCTCTTCGGCAACGGATTCCACCTTTTCAGCCGGAAAGTAGATGTTAATAGTGACGCAGGCAAGAATGGATAACATCATGGACAAGACAACCATCAACAACGGGTTTCGATGCCTTTTCATATCGCCTCCTATTAGTATTTCGGATTTCGGCCTGCCCTGGTGCTCGCTTCATATATGCAACCACAGAGCCTATTGGCCAGGTCTGGGCCAGGGATTTCGGAATGCGGGATGTCATCAAGGCGAAAGGCGCAATACGGAGTCAAACTGCCTATCGTTTTGACGTAAATTCATAATAAGAAACTGGCCGAAGAGATTCACCAACCCCGAAGAGATTACTCAACCACAGGGCCGTGTTTTGCGGCTGTTACGCGTTTAATCCGCTTTACCATGTCCTTGAAACTGACACGATTATCAGGATTCTGATTTACAACATTCACACCGGAAATGCCACCCCTTTTCACCAGGTACTCCTGCCCCCCTTCCCTGATGGCGCCGTTGATCCTGAAAACATCATTTTTCAAGGATGCCTTCACTCCGATTTTTTTATAGGGAAACTCTTTGAAAAAACAGGCAAAACCCCCGGCAACTCCCATGAAAGGGCTCTGACCTTCGCCAATTTGTGCGATACTATCCACTGCCTTAACGCTTATCCTTTGAGACACGCCCCTTTTCTTGACCGTCTCCAGAAACAAATCAAATCTTTGGGGTTGGCCGTGAGCTATCTCCAGGCCCTTGATATGTCCATTCAAAACCCCTTCAATCTTCCCAAACGAGGTGGCTGCAGTAAGCTTTGCCAGACTCAGATCCTTCCACCAGGCACTCAGTGTGAGAACAGGGGTAGATGTGAAGATGCCTGATGCGCCAAGATCGGAAAAAACGATCTCTCCGTTCAAGGCTTTGACCCTTATCTTTCCGCAACTGCTGATGGTATCCCCCTCAAAACGAATCGGGTCCAGTTTTCCTTCCATCGTCCCCTGAATGGGTTGTGACCAGATTCCTGACAAGAGTGGGTTGATGTCGATTGCATTCATTGTAAGGCTTGTCTCAACGGATGGTCGCGAACTGAACACATCTTTGCATACCAGCGGTCCCACCTGGACGTTGCCGCCTGGAATTCTGAGGATGGTTGGAGACCTAACAGATAAACGATTAGGACCGACTTGAAATGGGATATTGATCGCCTGTCCGGGGAGCGGGGGAAGGCTCATGGAAGAAATGGATAACCGGCCTCTTGCGGTCTCCTTCCATATCTTGCCCTTTCCGCTCTGATACCAGACGGGCAGGTTGAGATCAATCCCTTGAAAGGAAAAACCATCATCACCCGATGAAAGCTCCCCCTCACGCCACGTGCAGTTACCCGTTGCGATCCAATCCGTCCCGGTACCTGTCAGTTTCAGATCAGCCAAGATAAATCCTCCAACATGCACGGAACCAAGAAAAGGTTTTTCCGTCTGGAACGGTTCCGAAACAAAATGGTGGAAAAGCGGACGAAGAGCCGTTTGCTCGGTTTTTGCAGTGAAACACGCACTTAGGTGCTCGGCCTTGCAAAGGATCGTCCCAGCCACATCAAGACCCAATATGTCTTTCAACCCGAGCCTCAGATTTGATATTCGCAAAGATTCTTGTCTGATATCATAAACACCTCTAAGGGAGGCAGAGAAGGGATTTCTGCCTAAGTCCTGATAATATCTGTCATACAGGATCTCACCTCCACAGACCTTTAAGGTTGTATTGGCAGTCAAGTGATAACTACTCAGGTGGATCTCCGCATCCGTCTCGGCCTTCACTAGGAGTCCTTCTCCCATGCAGGATGAATCCCGATTCTGAAAGCTGAGGTCTGTAAAGGCCAATTTGGAGGTGAGAGTACACCGTCCCTTTTCTTGTAAGACGGCTCTTATGTGAAGGGAATCAAGGCCACTTAACTGCCAACCAGCAGGGAGCAGGTTTAAGGCGAAGCCTGATTCGAAAAGATGGATGTCTTCCCCCTTTAGCTCCATTGTGGCCTCTTTCTCATCAATCTTCAGTGATAGCCGTAGGTTCTGCAATAACGATGAGGTAAGGTGTATTTCAGGAAAGAAAAGGAATCCCTCCTTTGCGTCTATGCTCCCTTTCCGGAGCTGGAACCGAACATCATCGATCCGGTAGTCCTCTTTAGCTATCGCAAGTGCAGCCTGCGACATATGGAGATCAAGGGTATCAAGGACCAGTTTTCTATCGTTGTGGTCATAGACGAGTGTTCCCTGCACTTCCATGCCATTGACATTCATATGAGGGCTCTTAAAAACTGCTTTTTGAGCGCTTAATAGGCCCCTTACTCTCGGATCAACAAGGGATATGGTACGATCTGTTGTGACATGAACGCAGGGGACTGAAAGGCTTATCTTTTTGAGAGGCCATTGGACCTGTGTACTGCAGGAGATGTCAACAAAATGATCAGGATTTAGCGTTGCACGAATCCCGCTTACATGAACTTCCTGATCGTCGGAGCTAAAGACGATCTCCCCATTGACGACTTCCGCCCCCTCCAGTCTGACCTCCCTGAAGAGGAAAAGAGCTATCATTCTCCTTAAGACCCGTGCCAAAAATGCGGGTTCTACTTTCGATGTGGTCTCGGGCAAACCCATCTCTCCAGAAAGATGGGTCGAAAAATCTATAATTTTCAGGTACTTAAAGGAAAGGCTCTTGTGGCCGAATGGACCCGGCAGGCTGATATCCGCCATGAGATCAGCAACTTTAAGACGAAAACCATACTGGTTTTTCCCGGGCTTAACGACGACGCCTTTTGCGTGGATTCTTAGAGGTCTGATGGAGTAAGAGAGGTCTTTTATGGTGAAAGAGGTCCCAGTTGATCTGGAGACGGTCCTTTCTACCAGCGCCTTTATCCTGTGTGGATGGTAATAGTAATAAAGGATAGCCCCGGTCAGAAAGGCCGAAAAAAGGACAACTATGATGCAGAAGGTTAGGAATATTTTTCTAACAATTTGCAATGCCTGCTATCCAATGGCACTATCGAGGCCAAAAAGCCTGTCTTTGTACAGAGATCGTCAAATAGTTGAGTCGTTGAGTCGGAAAACAAGCATGTTAAACCAGCATATTAGGGCTTCAAAGGGGTTTTACAACACAAAGTGCCTCCCCAAAATCCGTTATAATCAGGTCTTTTGAAATGAGTTGCGGGTTGGAGGACGAAGCGAAGCGGGTTTTTCGTGCCCGAGAGGCTCAACTACTATCTTCCTTTTTGCCGAAACTGCCCCAAAAAAGCGGGGCCCACGCTGAAAATGGATTGCGCCCCAACGACGAGGGAGGGTAAGGAATTAAGGCAAAAAAAGGGGCTCACCCAAAATGGCTAAGCCCCTGATATTACATGGCGGGGACGACGAGACTCGAACTCGCGACCTCCGGCGTGACAGGCCGGCGTTCTAACCAAACTGAACTACGCCCCCAAAAGAACACAAATGGCAGACGGAACAAGGCTTGAACCTGTGCCCCCCCGCTTGTAACTTCAATAAATGATTCATTAATCTTGCGCAAAAAGCCTTTATCCCGAATTATCGGTTCATATACTACAATCGATTGCCCAGGATTGCAAGGGAAAAATGACCATAAACGAAGGAGCTTGTGATTCTTATCGGATGGACTTTTCATTAACGGTCAAAGGGCAGGACCGCAAGACGGCCAAGTATTGACACTACCATGCTCAAATGTTATGTTTTAATGATATGACTTTACCCGGAAGAACGGTCTATGCCAGCAAAGGAGATACCCTCAAAAGGGGAAATATGAGGGAATTTACTATTTTTAAGAGACTTGCACTTGGTTACCTTGCGATCCTGTTGGTTGTTGTTGCTTTGGGGATCTATACAACATTGAAGCTTAATCAACTAAACCATATCATCCTCTCGATTAGTTCCATTGACGGTGAGATCATACGGATAGCAAACAGGTTAAGAGGTACCATCCTCTCCCAGAGGGCGTTCGAAAAAAAGTATATCGTTTCCAAGGATAAAGACTTTCACCGCCAGTTCTCGGAGACTGAGAAATACATTGAAAAGGACATTAGACAGATAGACCTCCTTATGGACACCCCGGAAAAAAAGAGGCTGATTGCCGATGCAAAGGAGTTGCACAGCCAATACCTTGCTGTGGTGCAAAAGGAAGTTCGTTTGATAAAGGCCGGCAAGGGGAATCTTCCGAAAGGATATCAAGGGGAAAAATGGAATCTCGTCAATCATATGACCAATAAGCTGGCGAAAGTTGTAGAGACAGCAAAGGGGGATATGAATAGAAAGATTGGAACGTCAGGGGAGATCGGAGCTCGGGCATCGAAAGTCGCAACGATCATAACTGTTGCTGCTATCATTATGGCAATCTTGATCGCATTTTTCAATGCACGAACCATCAATCGTCCTATTCTCCTCCTTATAGAAGGAACAAGGAAGATCGCAAAAGGCAAGTTTGAGGAGCATCTAACGATACCTTCTCCTCCCGAGATAAAGGAGCTTGCAAATGCCTTCAACCTTATGTGTGACCGTCTAAAAGAGATCGACGAGATAAAGGCCGATCTTATTTCCAATATATCACATGAACTTCGAACCCCCTTAGCGGTGACCAGGGAGGCAGTAAGCTTGCTCCTTTCCGGTGTCTCCGCAGGCTCCGTGGCAAAAGACCGAAAGCTTCTACGTATCATCGAGGAGGAGTGTGAAAGATTGATACACTCCGTTAATAGGATACTTGACCTCTCCCGGATGGATGCCGGGATGATGGATTATCATCCTGAGAAGCACAGCCTTTCCCCCCTGATAGAAAGGAATGTTTCAAAGATAATGCCAATCGCACAAAGGAACGGAATCAGCCTTGAGGTATATCTTGATGGGAACCTACCCCCTGCCAATATAGACGGGGAGAGGATAGGCCAGGTGATGGATAACCTATTGGAAAATGCCCTGAAATTCACACCGGAAGGTGGGAGGGTGGTGATTACAGCCATACTCAAGAACGGAAAGACGTCAGGCCCTCTTTCCAGTCAAGGGAATGAGCTTATTGAGATTTCCGTATCAGACACCGGCTGTGGAATCCCTGATGAGAATCTTGCAGAGATATTCAATAAATTTAAGAAGTTACATGGAAGGGGCACAGGGTTGGGTCTGCATATTGCAAAGCATGTTGTTAATGCTTACGGAGGTAGCATATGTGTGGAAAGCGAGTCAGGAAAGGGAAGTACCTTTTCTTTCACTGTGCCTGCCTGTTAGGAATCATTTCACTGGGTGTCGGATGTGCGACTACATTCGGCCTTCAAGAGAGAAGGCAAGGGCAAAAACACCTTGAGAAGGCCGAAGAACTCATGATGAAAGGAAACTACGAGTATGCGCTTAAAGAAGATGAGAAGATCCTGAATCGTTTTCCCGATATTCCCCCGGGGGATAGTGCCACCTTCCATATGGGACTTATCTGGGCCCATCCATACAATCCTCAAAGGGACTATGAAAAATCCCTCAAATGCTTTCAGCGCGTTATCCGGGATTTCCCCAAAACCAGGTTGAGAGAGAGGGCCAGGGTATGGATCTACACCATCGTCCAGCTTATGCGAAGCAATAACGAGATCAAAAACCTGAAGGAATCGGTCGATCACTTGATAGATAGCCTTAAGAAGCATGAGGACACGATAAGCGCCCTAAAGGACACGATAAGCGCCCTAAAGGAACAGCTAAAAGAATTGAAAGAGATAGACATAGTAATTGAAGGCAAAAAGAGGGAAGGCTTGCCCAAAGAGTAAAAAGGTGGAAGAATAATGGCAGGAGAGAATATACTTGTAGTAGATGACGACAAGAATATGTTGGAGGTTCTAAGGTTCCGGCTTGAGGCAGAAGGCTACAACGTTTCTACCACAACCAACGCAAAAAATGCTTTAAGCATGGCCAAAGACGAGTTGTTTGACCTGGCCCTTATCGATCTCAAGCTCGCAGTCACAGGAAAAGACGGTATTGAACTGATGCAAGACCTGAATCCGATATCCCCTGAGATGCCGGTTATCATACTTACCGCCCACGGAACGATTGAAACGGCAGTAGATGCAATGAAGCAAGGAGCCTATAGTTATCTGACTAAGCCATACGATCGTCAGGATCTCCTCCTTCAGATAAGAAAAGGCCTTGAAAAAAGCTCCCTTTCCAGGGAGATAAGGAGACTTAAGGCCCTGGTAGGGGAAAGATACGGATTTGAAAACATCGTCAGCAAAAGTAAGAAGATGCAAGAGGTCATGGAACAGGTATCAAGATCCGCAGAGACAGAATCTAACGTATGTATCTACGGAGAGAGCGGTACCGGAAAGGAGCTTATAGCAAAATCTCTGCATCTCTTAAGCTCCAGAAAAAATAAGCCGTTTGTGGCCATAAACTGTGCTGCTATTCCGGAGGGACTCCTTGAAGGCGAGCTGTTCGGCCACGAAAAGGGGGCATTCACTAATGCCTTGAGACAAAAAAGAGGTTTTTTTGCTCAGGCCAATGGGGGTTCTATCTTACTGGACGAGATCTCTGAGATGTCGGAATCGATGCAGGTCAAGTTACTCCGTATTCTTCAGGAAAAGCAGTTCTATCCCCTGGGTGGGGAAAGACCGATAACCGTAGATGTCAGGATAATATCAGCCACCAACAAAAACCTGGAAGATGAGGTGAAAAAGGGTAATTTTCGTGAAGACCTGTTCTACCGTGTTCATGTCATACCCATCTATCTCTCCCCACTAAGGGAAAGAAAAGAAGATATCCCTCTCTTGGTAGATCATTTCATAACGAAGTTTGCCAAGCGTATGAAAAAGGGAATAAGCGGGATTTCCACACCTGCCCTCCAAAAACTCTTGTCTCATTCCTGGCCCGGCAATGTCAGAGAACTAAGAAACACCATCGAATATGCTGTTGCCATGACCACCCACGATGTGCTCGATGAAGACGTAATTCTTCAGGCCAAACCCATAGAAAAGGACCAGCTAAAGCCCCTGAAAGAGACCAAAAATGAGTTTGAGAGAGACTATATCTCTAACGTCCTTTCGCTTACTGGAGGCAACGTAAGCAAGGCAGCAAGACTTGCAGGAAAACATCGGCCTGATTTCTATGACCTCCTGAAAAAACACAATCTGAAACCAACGGATTTTAGGAACCCAAACAAGCGTATGAAATAGCCCACATACAAGAAAACATAGAATTTACAGCTATTTAACCTTATCAGTCGAATCCCAGCCTCTTCCTACGTAGGAAAATCCACTCAAATAGGTTCTTCCCATCCTTTTCGGCCATCCAGAAGATTCTTTAAAATCAACGGGTTAACCCAATCAAGCCCGCTTGGCATATCACTTGCTAAACTATTCTGCAGTAGTCCGGCACTCATTGCATTTCCTGTCATTTTGACCAAATGCCCTGCCCGCCTTGGCGCGACAGAACTTGGACAATGCTCTCGGAAAAAAACCGGTCTGGGCCGGGGGCGCTCATACTTACACAGGGCATAAGACAGCAAATCCAGGTCTGGCCCATGGAAAAATCAATTGTGTGCTTTCCGATCATGATCTTTCACGTTCGTTTAAAATGGCAACTTGGGTTGGACTATAGGCTACTCCCAGTATATAGCATTTCGGATTTCCGATTGCGGATTGCGGAGTTAAGCTCCACATAGTTTTAGCATAATTTCACATGGTTATCAGCACCATTCGTAACTTCTCAATAAGTTGGGGTAGATTACATTTTGCGACTATTCAGTGGATTCCTGTTTTCGCAGGAATCCAGACATCTTACCCCTGAGTTATTGAGAAGATACGACCATTCATCCCGCAAATCTGCAAGTATTTTTCTGAAATAACACTGGAAGAGCGATTTAAAAAAAAGGTAACCAGAAAAAGCGATGTTATACAATGATGGAATTTTACTTTGTTGAGGAAAAGGAGGTGAAAAGAATGAAGAGATTGACTGTGTGTCTGTTTCTTGTAGCCTTACTGTGTATCGGTTTCATTGGTTGCAAGGAACAAGGGCCTACCCCTCAAGCAGAAACAGCAGACGTGACTGCGCCGGCAGCAACAGAGCATGTTACACCCCCAGTAGGAACAGAGGAAGCTGCCACCCCAGCGGAGGAGACTATCCATGCTGAAGAAACCGCCCCCGTCACAACGAAGTAATAGCCCAAGGGGACACAGGAGGAGGGAGGTGATACTCGTCAGCATGAGAGACTGGTAACGTAATAACGTGAAATGGCAGATTATTTTAAGGGAATTAGGACAAACGAACCATGAATGAAAGGAGAAAAAATCAATGATGAAAAAGTTGGTATCAAAGAGAATGGTTGCCGTGTTGGTTGTTGTTATGTTTGCGATTTCTTTTGCGGGTATTGGAGTTTGCGAGGAGGCGCAGGAAGCGCAGGTGACAGTAGTAATGGGGACAATTACTACCCTAAATGCAGATACCGGTCAGGTTATGGTACAGGATGAATCCGGTGAGATACAAAGCCTCGCAGGGGCTGATGCGGACCTGAAGGACCTAAACACAGGTGATCTCGTAATCATAGAGTGCGATAGCGAAAAGAATATCAAGTCAATCGCTAAACAAGAACCAATCCAGCCGGAGTCAGCTCAATAGAGATGAAAATGAGGGGAGGGGACAAAATTCATCGTTCCCTCCCATTTTTCAAGAAAGGGGAAGTTTGGTAGGCGGAACAGGGCTTGAACCTGTGACCCCCGGCTTGTAAGGCCGATGCTCTCCCAACTGAGCTACCCGCCCACACAATCATCAGATCGCAGTTTTGTCTCTGCAAAATCCTTTTTCGCTTTTTCGGAATTCATGATAACGAAAAGGCGAACCAACGTCAAGCAAAATACATTCTATCGGATTTTTTCCAGCATTTTTCCAGATCTAAATTACCAAAATCAATAGCAGAACTTAGGGGTCAATGAACTAGTTCACTTGAACGGGTCTTACAGTATCTTCTCCTTCAGGAATCAACTCTGGCGGAATAACCTCATCTTGTTCTTCTCTGAAAATCGTCTCACCCGGTTGCAAAATAATGGCACGTGACAGGAGATCATCCATGTGGCTTACTGCCAGAACTTCCAACTGCTTCAGGATCTCTGCAGGGATCTCTTTCAGGTCCTTACGGTTTTCCTCAGGAATAATGACCCTAGACATCCTCCCGCGGTGGGCTGCCAGGATTTTTTCCTTTAAGCCCCCGATTGGCAGGATCCGGCCACGAAGGGTTATCTCTCCGGTCATTGATAAATCACGATATACCGGCCTCTTGATCAATGATGAGACAATCGATGTTGCCATGGTTATGCCAGCAGACGGCCCATCCTTTGGAGTAGCCCCTTCTGGGACATGAATATGGATATCAATCTTCCGATAAAAATGTTTGTTCAAACCGAGTCTTTGTGCTCTTGATCGAACATAGCTCAAGGCAGCCTGAGCAGATTCCTGCATGACATCTCCGAGCTTACCTGTTATTGTAAGTTTTCCCCTGCCGGGCATAATGACCGTCTCGATGGCAAGGAGCTCTCCCCCAACTTGTGTCCAGGCCATACCAGTAGCCAAGCCTATCTCGTCCTTTTCTTCAACCTGCCCATACCGGAACCGAGGCACACCCAGGTATTTCTGTATCGACTGGGCCGTTATTTTGACGCATTTTTTCCCGTCTTCCTTCGTGATCTCACGGGCTACCTTCCGGCAAATAGAAGCAATCTCCCGCTCCAAATTCCGCACACCAGCCTCGCGTGTATAACGCCGTATGATGGTCCGGAGCCCGTTTTGGGTGAACCCTATTTTCTCCTCAGACAATCCGTTCGTTTCAATCTGCTTGGGCACAAGAAAACCCAGAGCTATCTGGAGTTTCTCGTGCTCGGTGTAACCGGGCAGTCGTATTATCTCCATGCGGTCCTGCAGGGGTAGTGGAATTCCGTGCAGGTTGTTGGCCGTTGTGATGAAAAAAATCTCCGAAAGATCATAATCCACATCCAAGTAGTGGTCATTAAACGCAAAATTCTGTTCGGGATCAAGAACCTCGAGCAGCGCCGCTGAGGGGTCGCCTCTGAAATCCGTACTCATCTTGTCCACTTCGTCTAGACAAAAAACCGGATTGTTGGCCTTGGCCTTTTTAAGGGATTGAATGATTTTACCAGGCATCGCCCCAATATAGGTGCGTCGATGCCCTCGGATCTCGGCCTCATCCCTGACCCCGCCCAGGGAAAGCCGAACGAATGCTCGATCTGTAGCACGCGCCACCGATTTAGCCAAAGAGGTCTTTCCTACCCCAGGCGGACCCACAAAACACAGGATAGGCCCTTTTATCTTCTTGACCAGTTTTTGCACAGCCAGATATTCTAGGATACGCTCTTTGGGTTTTTCCAGCCCATAGTGATCTTCCGCCAGGACAGCTTCCGCCTTATCTATATCCGTCTGAAGCTTGCTTCGCTCAAACCAAGGCAGACTGATAAGCCATTCAATGTAATTTCGCACCACTGTCCCTTCTGCCGACATTGGGGCCATGAGTTTAAGTTTTTTGAATTCTTGTCTTGCTTTTGCAGCCGATTCCTTTGACATTCGTTTGCGCTTGATACGGTGTTCGAGGTCGTCCAGCTCACTCTTGAAATCATCTTTGGTCCCCATCTCCTTCCGGATAGCGCGCATCTGTTCATTAAGATAGTAGTCCCTCTGGGTCTTTTCCATTTGTTTCTTGACACGACCTTTGATTCTCTTTTCCATCTTATAGATTTCAATTTCTGCCTGCATCAAATTGAAAAGGAGGGCCATGCGCTCTATGGGAGCGACAGTCTCAAGCAAACGCTGTTTATCTTGGATCTTAAAATTGAAGTGGGCAGCTACAGTGTCAGCCAGTTGAGAAACGTTTCTTATAGCAGATATGTTTTTTATGAGATCCCTTGAGATGTCCTTGTTGATCTTGGCGTATTCTTGAAACAAATCCACAACGGTTCGGCCGATAGCTTCACTTTCCGCCTCTTTTACTTCGTAATCGGCAATTGGCTCAATCTCAGCCATAAGATATTGCTCTTTCTCGATAAACCGTGTTATATGAGCCCGCCTTTTTCCTTCGACCAATGCCTTAACTGTTCCGTCTGGGAGCCGGAGCAACTGGAGCAACGTTCCAATCGTCCCCATGCCATAGATATCCTTTCCGCCGGGCAAGTCTACTCCAGGATTCTTCTGGGTAGCCAATAAGATCCTCTTGTCCGAGTTCATGGCATTTGACAAGGCATTAACAGACTTGGTCCGTCCTGCGAAAAGAGGGACCACCATGTGAGGAAAAACAACAATATCCTTGAGTGCAAGGAGGAAAAGCGAAAGCTTTTGTTCTGAATCATTCATTGGTTTCTTCCATTTCGACATTCTAAACATGGTTATTATCTACAAAACAAAGGCCCTATTGAGACAGAGCCCTTTCCTCGGTTTGTTCGAACAATAAAATCGGCTCCTCGTTGTTCAAAATAACTTCCTCGTTGATCACACATTCCTTGACTCCATGCATGGAAGGTATTTCATACATAATGTCCATCATGGCCGCTTCCATAATGGCCCTGAGACCCCTGGCCCCGGTCTTACGCTCCAGAGATCTCTTGGCAATTGCCTTCAAGGCGCTGTCTGTATAGCGGAGGGTTACATTCTCAAATTCAAAAAGCTTCTGGAGCTGCTTCACCAAGGCATTCTTGGGTTCTGTTAGTATCCTAACTAGGGCATCCTCCATTAGTTCATGCAGCGTGGCAATCACTGGAAGTCGCCCCACAAATTCCGGAATCAGGCCAAATTTCAAGAGGTCTTCAGGCTGAACCATTTTGAGTATCTCACCGACGTTTCGCTCTTTTCGACTTTGGATATCAGCCCCAAAGCCCATTACTTTTCCGCCAAGTCTGTGCTGTATGATCTCCTCCAGGCCATTAAAGGTTCCCCCACATATGAACAGGATGTTAGACGTATCTACCTTAAGGAAATCCTGTTGCGGATGCTTTCGCCCCCCCTTCGGTGGCACACTCGCAGTTGTTCCCTCAATGATCTTTAGAAGTGCCTGCTGCACCCCTTCCCCCGAAACATCGCGTGTAATGGATGGGTTGTCCGCTCTGCGGGCAATCTTGTCGATTTCATCGATATAGACAATTCCCTTGGAGGTCCTTTCAAGATCATAATCGGCGGTCTGAAGCAATGATAGTATAATATTTTCAACGTCTTCTCCCACATATCCCGCTTCCGTCAAAGATGTCGCATCTGCAATCGTAAATGGAACGTCAAGAAACCTTGCCAGAGTCTGAGCCATAAGCGTTTTCCCGCAGCCGGTCGGTCCGATCAGAAGGACGTTGCTTTTCTGCAAATCCACGTCCGATGTATTTACTGATGACTCAAGGCGTTTGTAATGGTTATCAACAGCTACAGCCAGAACCTTCTTTGCCTGTTCCTGCTCAATCACATATTCATCCAGAAAACCCTTGATAGCAGCCGGCGTGGGAAATTCCTCCTTTTTCTGTGTTCGCACCTCTTTTTCGTACTCTTCTTCAACAATTTCATTGCATAGTTCGATACATTCGTCGCAGATATAGACAGCAGGTCCGGCAATCAGTTTCTTGACCTCCTCCTGGCTTTTACCGCAAAATGAACACCGTAGCCCGGCGGGGTCAACGCTTCTTCGTTTAGCCATCTGTTCCTCCAAAAAATGAGATTATGGAGAACTTGCTCCAATGCTTTAGTTGGTATGAAACCCGCAAGTTCTATATGAATTACAAGGCTGTTTACTCAAAAGGCAATCCGGAAATCATTGTCCTCCAATGTCAGTTTTTCTGTCTTTGGAGTTCTGGGCAGCTTCACGCTGGGAAATCACATGATCCAGAATACCGTAGTCCTTGGCTTCCTGGCTGCTCATGAAAAAATCGCGGTCTGTATCGTTTCGAATTCTTTCAATATCTTGGTTCGCGTGGAAGGCAAGAATTTCATTCAAGGTCTCCCGCATCCGCAAAATCTCCTTTGCCTGGATGGCCACATCCGTTGCCTGACCTTGAAACGAACCCATGGGTTGATGAATCAGTACCCTGGCATTTGGAAGTCCGTATCGTTTCCCCTCTGTTCCTGCGGCCAGCAGCACTGCACCCATGCTGGCTGCCTGGCCCATACACAGGGTGCATATATCCGGCTTCACGTAACGCAAGGTATCATAGATGGCAAGGCCTGCATTCACCATACCCCCGGGGGAATTGATATAAAAATTTATGTCCTTGTCCGGGTCTTCTGATTCCAGAAAAAGGAACTGGGCAATTAGAAGATTGGCAATCTCATCGGTTACAGGTGTCCCAAGAAAAACAATTCGATCTTTGAGCAGCCTGGAATATATGTCATAGGCCCGTTCCCCACGACTAGTCTGTTCGACAACTATGGGAATAAGCGGCATCACGTGTCTCCTTCCTGAACTTAACGCCCTTCGGGCGGATCAGCTTCATTTCTCTATTGTTTCAAGCGTACTGCTCGCAATGATCGATTTGATGGCCTCTTTCTCAAGGACCCTTTGCTTGAAAACCTCATAAGCTTCCTTGTTGTTCTCATGAAACTGCTTTATCGTGTTTACGGGCTGATGCATGTTCTCGGCCATCTCATTGTACGCCTGCTCAAGTATTTCATCCGTTGCAGTTAGCCCCTCCTGGTCGATTACCTTCTCCAAAAGCAGATATTCCCGCACCCTCCTTTCTGCAAGTGGACGGTAGTTCTCAGAAAGGGTCTCTTCGGTCTGACCCGTCTCCTCCAAAGATAGCCCTCTATGGGATACTGCTTCCTTGGCTTCATTTACGACTGCAGACAGTTCATGGTTGATCAGTACCTCCGGAAGTTCAATGGTAGCCTGTTCAAGTAACTTGTTAATGATATCATGGCGGAGTTCCTGTTCGGATCGAGCCTCGTAGCTTCGTTCCAATTCCTTTCTGATGGCCTGTTTAAGCTCTGTTATTGTCTCGTGTTTCCCCAAACTCTTTGCAAATTCATCGTCGATCTCAGGCAAAAGCTCTTCCCTGATTTCCTTTAACATAACCGTGAAGGTGATATCAAGGCCAGACAAATCCTTGTTGAAATAATGGTCAGGGAAGTGCATTAGGAATTCCTTGGTTGTCTTGGGGCGCATCCCCAAGAGCTGCTGGTCAAAATCCTCCAATATCCTCCCCGAGTCAACCTCAACCAGGAAGTTCTCAGTTTTCCCGGCCGGCGCAAACGGTTTGCCATCTTTGAATCCCTCATAATCTATGAGGACAAAGTCCCCCTTTTCAACCGGGCGGTCTTCCTCAATGGTCCTCAGTTTTGCCTGATTCTTCTGGAGTACCTTGAGTTGTGTCTCAACCTCGTCATCAGCAACTCTGTATACATTCTTCTTGAGCCTTAGAGAGCCCAAGTTCAAGTCCTGGATAAAAGGCCGCACCTCAATCGTGGCAGAATAATGATAAGGCTGATCCGCCTCAAGCTCCGGGCTGTCAACGATCGGCTCACCGAGTGGTACAAACTCAGTCTCTCGCAACGCCTCAACATAGGATTCTTGGATCAACTGACCAAAGACTTCTGCATGCACATCCTTTTTAAAGCGCTGTTCTAAGATAGAACGCGGCACCTTCCCGGGACGAAACCCCTTGATCCTGACATTCTTTTTGAGGGTCGTGTATGCCTTGTCCAGCTCCCGGTGCACATCGGCTTTTGGTATCTCTATGTGCAAAATCTTCTTCAAAGTGGTAACATCTTCTACATCTACCTTCATCAAGTTCCTTTCTTAGCCTGCTCAGTTGGTGCGAGAGGGGGGACTTGAACCCCCAATCCTCTAACGGGAGCTGGATCCTAAGTCCAGTGCGTTTGCCAATTTCGCCACTCTCGCATAATATGGTATTGATTTCCTGACAATTAAGGATAATATTCCAAAATGAACAACAACAAAGCTATGACAGCCTGGAAAAACGTGTAAGATATACTTGTACATATCATCTCGACAGTCCTAACTTCTCAAAACTTTATGAACCATAAAGTAACTTCTCAACAAGTTGGACCTGTACGGTTACACGTCACAGCATTCAACACACGAAAATGAAAAGAATTATCACGAAAGCACGAAAGATTGAAAGCACGAAAAAATGCCGGTAACTGGCATCATTTCATAGTAAGTGATGACTGTATATGCCACAGCGCAGGCAAACACCCCAGTAACTTGATTTTCACGCCTTGTTTCGTGTTTTCGTGTTTTCGTGTTTTCGTGATTGATTTTAAATAGGTTTCTAACCGCACAGCTCCAAAAAGTTGGGGTAGATTACATTTTGCGACTGTTACCCAGACTTCCTGAGAAGTTACAACCTGACACTATCGAGTATCATGTAAAATAATGTCAATCTCAAAGCCTGTCAACAAAAAATCAGTCAAGATGCTATGTTTGGGCAATTCATGTCTGAAATGGCCTATCTTGCTTGTGTTAGTGTGGACTATTGACAATGTGTCACAAGCCCAAGCTGTATTCCTATCACAGGATCTGCCACGCCGTAAAGTCGTTGTACTGGATCCTGGACACGGGGGCCATGACCTGGGCGCTGTAGGGCCCTCCGGCTTGGCCGAAAAGGTTGTGGCGCTGTTGGTCGCCCATAAGATCAAGGAAGTTCTTTCTGAGATTTGTGAAGTCCACTTGACTCGCAATGACGATTACAGGGTCGATATCATAGATCGGACGGCAGTCGCAAACCATTACCGTGCTGATATTTTTCTGAGTATTCATGCAGGGGGCGGCTTCCGGCGCCAAGGCCTCGGCGTGGTCGTATTCTATCATAGTTCCGACACCGGCCGAATAGCGTCCATGCCCGCTGGACAACAGAAGGGACCATGGGGAATACGTGCAAAACCGCTTCCATGGAACTACATTCAGGGTAGGCATACAGCCAAGACTCAAGTCTTGGCAAAATTTGTACACAGGCATCTGACGGCAAAACTCGGTTCCGAAGACACCGTGGACGGAGGGATCCGTGAGGCCCCGTGTCTGGTTCTTCGAGGTGCCGACATGCCGGCGGTTTTGGTTGAGATTGGTCATTTGAGCCATCCTGCCGACGAGAAGGAGCTTAGGAAGTCCAAGGTAATATCCGATGTAGCCCAAGCCATATCCGAAGCGATAAAGGAATATTTTTCGAGATATCCGTGATCCCTCGCTCGCTGGCCAGCATGGTATATTATTCTTTCCCGTTTCCCTTAGTAGTTGCATCAAAAAAAAAACCATGATAAACGGAAGAAAAAACGGGGCGTGGCGCAGCCTGGCAGCGCGCCTGCTTTGGGAGCAGGAAGTCGGAGGTTCAAATCCTCTCGCCCCGACCAAGAAAGCTAATGATTCAGGTAGGTTAACCATATGGCATTCCCGCTTTTTTTGTATTCTTGGGCATCCTTCATTCACCAGTTTACACTTTTTTCAAAAAAAACGTGCATTATCGAATTCAAAACGGATGTTGAAACTGGAAATTCGAAATTAGGTAACGCATCAACATCTTTTTGTTTTTCCCAATTTCAAGTTTCAAATTTTATTGCCAAAACACAACATCAACAAAGTGTAAACTACTTCTGAGATTTAATGAGGGATGCCCATTCTTGGTATATGTCTTTCAGTTCACCTTGGATTTTTGCTGTTCAGCGCAATGGCTTGAGGAGTCTTGAGCATGGTTCATCATACATATTTGATGGAAAGTGACGAAGAAGCTCTTCGTCTGGTCTTGAAGACAGACAACAAGGCTATCGAAAAACAGGCCCTATGGGCTGGCATAAAGCCTGGTATGCGCGTAGCCGACGTGGGGTGTGGTCCAGGGAAGACCACATATTACCTGCACAAGCTGGTTCAGCCGAATGGTGAAGCGGTTGGAGTAGATGGCTCTGAAAAGAGAATTACGTACGCAAAAAGACATTACAGTGACACAGGGATAGATTATTCTTGTAAGAACATATATGATCCTATAGATGACCTTGGGATGTTTGATTTCATATGGGTCCGTTTTGTGCTTGAATACCATCGTTCAAAGAGTTTTGATATAGTCAAGAACATATCCAGTATCCTGAAACCCGGAGGGATTCTCTGTCTGATAGATCTGGACTACAACTGCCTTAGACATTCCGGACTCCCTGAACGGCTTGAAAAAACCATTTGTGCAATAATGAACACTCTGGAGGAAAATGCCGACTTTGACCCCTATGCAGGAATAAAACTCTATTCTTACCTTTATGACCTTGGTTACCAGGATATTGATGTAGAGATGGCTCCCCATCACCTGATTTTTGGGAGATTGAACGAAACCGACGCCTACAACTGGGAGAAAAAGGTTGAAGTAGCCGCAAGAAAGTCAGGATACGACTTCGAAGAATACAGTGGGGGGTATGACGGTTTTTTTGAGGAGTTCAAAAGCGCTTTTGCCAATCCAAGGAGATTTACCTATACACCTGTAATCTCCTGCAGGGGGCGCAAGCCGACAGCCTGATTACACAGATGAAACCAGGTCCGGCGATGTATACCTCGAAAGGCCACAAATGACACTTTTTCGCCGGCCATGAACATCAATAGCCGCGTTGCTCAGGCTTGCAA
>MAXP01000347.1:0-17846 GCA_001751085.1 Desulfobacterales bacterium C00003060
GCCAGGTAGCTGAGACCTTTGGCAACCAGCTCTTCGTAATCCGGGATCATGCGCCGGCCATCCATCACCAGGTAAGGTGGTTGAACAGTCTCTTCTATGGTTCGCGAAAGGCCGCGAAATTCTTCACAGTCAGATGACACAAAAACGGCTTGAGACCCTTGGATTGCCTCTTTGGCTGTATCGTAATATTCTATCTTTTCGAAAAGAATGTTTTGGGATGGGTCAAATACGGCCCGGGCGTTTTCAATTGCCAAAGGATCGTATGCCCTTATCTTGGCCACGCCTTTTCCAAGCAGAGATTCGATGACTTTGATGGAAGAGGCATCCCGCATGTCATTCGTGCGTTTCTTGAATGCCAACCCCAATACGGCAATGGTTTTGTTATTGAACTGGAAACCGTCTTCCGCAATAGCCCTCTCAATGAGGTAGACTTTCTGGTATTCGTTCACTTCATAGGAGGCTTCAAGCATCTTGGTACTCACGTTTACCCTTCGAAGTTGATGAATCAATGAAGCTATGTCTTTCCCGAAACAACTTCCCCCCGCCCCGTTGCTGACAAATGATCCCCAGGTGCTTATCCTGTCGTCTGCTGTAACCCCGAGTCGAAGGTCCTCTATTTTCACGTTCGGAAAGTTTTCTCCGATCTTTGCTCCAACGCCGTTCCAGAATGATATGTAGGTAAGAAGCATGGTATTTGCCACATACTTTATGGCTTCGGCGGTTTCCGGCGTTGTCTCTATGTATTTTATCCGGACATGATTGACAAATTGAGAGTACACCCTGCGAAGGACCTTGAAGTCCTCTTCGTTGTCACAACCCACCACCACACGGTCAGGCCGTCGTGCCTGGGAAATAGCCGTGCCTTCTGCCAAGAACTCGGGATTGGAAGCAACACCGAAGTTTTCAACACCATGGGAATTCATGATATCCTGCAGGTGTCTTGCCGTCCCAACAGGTACAGTACTCTTATTCACAAAAACGATCCTGCGTCTGTCCTTCCTGTCGGCCAGTATCCCGGCAAGGGTTTCAGCCGCAGCATCATAAAACTTAAGATTAGTGGAGCCGTCCGGATTGGGGGGCGTTGGCAAGCACATGAAAACAGCATCCGCACCGTCTATGGACGATTCCAGATCAGAAGAAAAAAAGAGGTATTTGCCGAGTTTTTCCTTGATAATATCAGTCAGCCCTGGTTCAATGATGTGTTTCTCAATCTCTTCAGTTTGACCACTTGCAAATGCATTGATCTTGTCTTCGTTTCTGTTGTACGCGTACACTTCGTGGCCATACTCTGAACACACGGCAGCATGTACAAGACCGACATATCCAGTTCCTACAACGAGTATCTTCATAGCTCCTTCCCTTCTTATACCTCGGAAGGTTATAAATGGCGATTTTCTCGGTGAGTCATGAGCATCAAGAGCANNACGCCGCTATTGATGTTCATGGCCGGCGAAAAAGTGTCATTTGTGGCCTTTCGAGGTATAAAGGTTTGATCGTACGTTCGGAATACTCAAGTATTCTTCAAAACAGCGTGTTGGCCGGCCCGGAGGTTTGTCCATGCACGGATGGGATGAACGAGGTTCGCTGCCCAAAACCGGCAGGCCAAATCCCTTTATCCATAGTGCTCCTCTATCCAGGACTGGTACTCTCCGCTCTTGATCCGGCTCACCCATTCCTGGTTATCGAGATACCATTGAATGGTCTTATGTATTCCTGTTTCAAGAGACTCCTCGGGAATCCAGGCCAACTCCCGTGTCAATTTGGTAAAATCTATGGCATATCTGCGGTCATGCCCGGGCCTATCCTTGACAAATGTAATCAACTCTCTTCGCGGCAGGTTGTCTTCCCGTTTCTGATGCTCATCCAGAACATCACAAATCATCTCTACAAGCCCAATATTTTCCATCTCATTTTTGCCCCCGATATTGTACGTCTCCCCCCTTTTTCCATGTTTCATTATTGTCCAGACGGCCGTGCAGTGATCCTTGACATAAAGCCAGTCCCGTATGTTCCGGCCATCTCCGTAAACCGGCAATGTTTTTCCTTCAAGGGCATTCAGGATCATGAGGGAAATCAGTTTTTCCGGAAACTGATAAGGACCATAGTTGTTGGAGCAATTGGATATGGTGATCGGCAGACCGTAGGTCTTGTAATACGCCCTCACTAAATGATCAGAAGCAGCTTTTGAAGCAGAATATGGGCTATTAGGTTTGTAAGGGGTCTCCTCCGTAAAAAAACCTTCCTTTCCCAGACTGCCAAACACCTCGTCAGTGCTAATGTGATGGAAAAGTATCAATCGACCCTGGTTCGCTTTTGCCAACTCCAACAGATTAAAGGTACCCACAATATTGGTCTGGATAAAGGCGTCCGGTCTTACAATGGACCTATCTACATGGGATTCAGCGGCAAAATGGCATACAGTATCGATACGGTAATCCTCGAATATTCTGGCCATTCCTTCCTGGTCGCATATATCGGTTTTTGTGAAGATGTAGCGCTCTGGAAAATCTTTTTCAATATCTGATAGATTCTCAGGGTTGCCGGCATACGTCAGCTTATCCACGTTAATCACTCGCCCTGAAAAATCAGATTCCTTCAGGAGATACCGAACGAAATTAGTCCCGATAAAACCACATCCTCCTGTCACCAACATGCTATCCATTACTTTCCCTCTTTTACTTTCCCTCTTTTACTTTCCCTCTTTTACTTCCCCTATCAATTGTTCCCTGAACACGGAAACGAATTGATCCAGGTCATCTTGCCAGTATTTCATAAGATGAATACCCGCTTCCTTGAGGCGTCGATTCTCCAGAATGGAGTTTCGCGGCCTTGTGGCAGGTGTAGGATATTCCTCCGTGGTGCAGGGAATCAATGAGTGCGGCACTCCCATCTTTTCGAGAAAATAACAGGCCAGTTCATACCAGGTGCAATATCCTTCAGAGGAAGCGTGATAGGCACCCCGCCCATTCACTTCAATCAGCTTATCGATTTGCAGGGCAAGCCGGTAGGACCATGTGGGTGAACCGAGCTGGTCGTTAATCACCTTGATCTCTTTCTGAGGATCTTTGAGGGCCAGTTTGAGCATGGTTTTGAGAAAATTGCGGCCTTTAACACCGTACAACCATGCTGTTCGCAATATCATGTGACTGGCGGTTGCCTGCCTTACAGCCATCTCACCTTCCAGTTTGGTCCTGCCGTAGCAGGAAAGAGGATTCGGCTCATCGTCTTCCAGATAGGGTTCGGGCGGCTTTTTTCTACCGTCAAAAAGGAAATCGGTGGAGATATGGATAAGTTGCCCGCCGTGTTTTTCGACCCCGGAGGCCAGGTTTTTCGGCCCCTCAACGTTGACCTTCCAGGCCGGTTCCTTCTCTGTCTCACAGGCATCAACATTGGTGTATGCGGCACAATTGAGTATGATGTCAGGGACGAAACGTCGTATCATCTTATCAACATCCAAAGGGTTAGTGATATCCAGCTCCTTTGGGCTCAAGGAATAGACATCATGAGAGCGCTGGAGGACTTGACAACAGTCGCTACCCAACTGTCCACTGCCGCCACATATCAATATTTTCCTCATAGCTCTCAAGCCCTACCTACGAATCGTCGTACCCCTTTGGGTGCTTTGAATGCCACTTCCAGGCTGTTTCAATAATGGCCTCAAGTTCTGCGTAGCCTGGCTTCCAGCCAAGCTTTTGAGAAATCTTTTCTGAGCCCGCCACCAGGACGGGAGGATCCCCGGCCCTCCTATTTGCTTTCACCAAAGGTACTGTCCTTCCGGTGATCTTTTCGGCTGTCCGTATAACCTCCAAAACGGAGAACCCCTTTCCGTTTCCGAGATTGAATACTTGACTCGGTCCCCCACCCACCAGGTATTCCAAAGCGAGTATATGGGCCTCTGCCAAATCAAGCACATGGATATAATCTCTGATGCATGTCCTATCCGGCGTATCGTAATCAGTGCCGAATATTTTAAGCGGCTTGCCGCCGGCTTCCTCACCAAGGATTGATTTCAGTACCAGCGGAATCAGATGTGTCTCGTTATGATGATCTTCACCCATATTCCCGTCAGGATAGGCTCCGGCAGCATTAAAATACCTCAAAGAAACGTAGCGAAGGCCATATGCTTGGCATGCGTCCTTTAGTATTTGCTCAACCATGCTCTTGCTCCATCCATAGGGGTTTATCGGTTCTTGAGGATGGGCCTCGACTATGGGTATCTCTTTTGGATTGCCAAAAACCGCCGCACTTGAAGAAAAGATAAAATACTTAACACCCGTTTCCTTCATCGCCTTGAGCAAATTGACTGTATTGGACACATTATTGTAATAATAACTGAGCGGGTCTTCTACTGACTCCCCAACCAAGGCAAGGGCTGCAAAATGCATAACTGCGTCACAGTTCGTGGATGTGAATATCTTTTTCAGTAACCTGTTATCAGAAAGATCACCTTCAATAAGTCTTATTTTCCTATCTACAGCGGCCCTGTGCCCAAGGGAAAGATTATCAAACACAGTTGTATTGTATCCCCTTTCCGTGAGCAGACGACTCATAAAACTCCCGATATATCCGGCCCCACCAACAACCAAGACATCCATGCTATCTCACCTCACTGGCAACTCAATTGAAACTTCCTGCGGCAGCAGCGCTGTCATCAAAGATCTCGAAAATGCGATGCAGCCGGGTCAATTCAAAGATTGCCCGCACCGGATCCTGAAGAGAAGCAATTTTTATATTACCTCCCAGTTTATTTACCGAACGAAGGGAAGCGATTAGGCTACCTAATCCCGAACTATCTACGAACTCAATCGCATCCATATCTATAACAAGGTTGACGCATTTATCTCTGGCCAGGGCACTGACTTGTTCTTTCATATCCTCTGCCGAAGAAGCGTCTAATCTTCCTTTCAGCTTTAACACATCAATACCATTCACATGTTCCAACAATATCTCCACTTGGATACCCCCTTTATGGCCTCGATATTGACATCCTGAAAAACAGCTATGTCAATAAAACCTTGATCACCTGTAAACGACTCTAAGGAATTCAAAAGGATCTCACCCAATGCCCGCGTGAAAAGGTTCGAACCTCTGAACCCGTTAACGGTTCGGGTAAGTTAAGATATTTTTTTTGTCATGGTGAAGCAGTTTCTCCCTTTGTCCAACGTATAGGTCACATTGTCCATGACCTCCTTGATAATAGCAAGCCCTCTTCCTCTTCTTGGGACACTCTCAAGGTCATCGGCATTGAATAAAAAAGAGGAGGGACCTTTTTCTCCCAACAATTTTGGGTCCATTGGTATTCCAGTATCATATACACTGAGAATAAGTTCATCCCAACCAATAGTAAAAACTACTTCAACATGGTGACCTTCTTCGGATCCATAGGCGTGTTCGATACTGTTCGTCACAGCCTCGGCAATGCAAAGCTCAATCCGAGAAGACTCAACAGGAACCAGGGCACACAGGCTCTTTACTGCCCTGGCAACGAGGGCAACATTTTCCAGGTTGCTCTCAATAATGAGTTTGATACTCTTACGCCTCATGTTTTTCATGAAACCAAAAAGGTGATTATCCTTATCTCTTAAGTTCCAAGCCAAGCAGGCTGATGTCGTCCTGCGGTTCCAGGTGCTTTCCAAAATCCATCACCGATTCTATGATACCATCTATTATCTCCGAGATGGGCTTATCCTTTAATCTTTGCAGCTCTTCATAGAAGCGTTCCTTGCCATAAAACGCTCCATTTCTGTCCTGATACTCAACAATTCCATCCGTATACATAAATAGCTTGTCGCCGAGATGCAGTTGTTTTCTCCCCTCTTCAAAAGGAAGAATACCACCCATGCCGATAATCGTCCCTCCTTTATCCAATAGGTCCACCATACCGTCCGGATGGAGGATCACTGGCGATGGATGGGCTGCATTGCTGTACCTGAGGCATTTCTCTCTGGTATTCAGGATAACATAACTTATGGTAAAGTGCTTATCAAAGCGCTCTATAGGATATTCCCGGTCAAGTTGATTCAGGACTTCGGCCGGGGTTATTATCTCATAGTAGGGTGGGGGCTTTATGGCTTTTTTTAAAAGAAGACCCATATGCGGATGCATCATCTGGGAAACAGAGACCACCACCAAAGCCGAAGGCACGCCATGCCCGCTGACATCGATCATGTAAACGCCCCAATGATCTTCATCCAGCCGAAGCACATTGAAAATATCTCCGCCAATCCTGTGACAAGGCATGAATCTCCATGCCACATCTATGCAATCAACATCCGGTGGACCCGGAGGCAGAAGGCTTCGCTGTATTCCTGCCGCTGCCCGAAGATCCTCATCTATCAGCTTCTGTTTTTCGAGCAGTTCATTGTTGGCCTGAATCAACTCCTTGGTCAGGCTTCGAATCTTCAATTGAGCCCTGACACGGGCCAGTATTTCTCCACCGTGAAATGGCTTGGTCACATAGTCAGCCCCGCCCAATTCCAAACCCTTTATCTTGTCCTTTGTTTCGGTTTTGGCAGAGAGAAATATGATGGGAATGGGGAGTGTACGGCTATCATTCTTAAGCTCCGAACAAACCTCATACCCATCTTTATTAGGCATCACAACATCCAACAGGATAAGATCCGGCATTTCCCGGAATGTCAGATCGATTGTTTCCACACCATCCTCTGCTTCTATGAGTTCATAACCCTCCTTCCTCAGCATCCCGGCTAAGAGTCTTCGATTAACCGGATTGTCATCTACGACAAGGATTTTCTCGGGCATTGGCTCGCTCCCTTTATGGCAAGGATATTTCCTTAAGTTTCTCCAACTGTTCTACCAAATTTTTGTATACTGTCTCTATACCTTCTAATTTCCCTTCCTTTCCCATCCTTGATATCTCAGTTGACAGCTCATAGACTCGCGTTAGATGTAGGTTGCCGGAAGATCCCTTTAAGCTATGAGCGGCTTCGTGTATGGTCTTGGAGTCCTTTTCATCTATGGCCTGAGAAAGCTGGGCCAGTCTTCCGGGATAATCAGAGCCAAACAGGTCTATCAGCTCTTTTAGTAATTCCTTGTCCCCATCAACCATCTCTAACGCCTTTTCTGAGTCAAACACCGACTTGCTGTTTTCCTGCATCATTCCCCCCTCCTCTAATGTCCATCTCCCTCACCCTATCCCTCCAGGGTCCTAATAAACACCTGCACCTGTTCCAATTCGGCATCAAGTTTATCTAATACTACTAATGCACCACCCAATCTTTCATCCCCCCCCATCTCTTCTATAGCAAGTTCTCGCACACCTTCCACGCTCATAACGGCCGCTGCGCCCTTGAGACTGTGGGCTTCCAGGTTGTTTTTGCGCGAGCCCTTACTGCAGCAGTCAATGTCTGCAATTGCTCTGGTACATGGTGTTACCCATGCCCCTCCGGCAATGATCGAACTATGTTCCGACCATCACTCTTGGCCTGATACAGGGCCTTATCAGCCAACTCCAATAGACCCTTGGGATCCAAAACAGCCTCCCCCGGAAATTGAGAGACGCCGATGCTAATGGTAATCTTGACTTGGCAACCGGGAGCTACTACAAATTCAGTTTGCTCAATCGTGAGCCTCAGACGTTCAGCAAAATCGCACGCATCAGATAGAGATGTTTCCGGCAGCAGGATCAAAAACTCCTCACCACCGTAACGGGCAACCACATCTGATTTTCTCATCATACCGTTAAGCACCTCCCCCACATGCCGGAGCACCATGTCTCCAGCCACATGCCCATGACGGTCGTTGATATCTTTGAAATGATCTATATCCGCCAATAGGAGAGAAGGGTTGGAGCGATAACGCTTGGACCTGATCAGTTCACTACCCAGGTTTTCCATGAAATAGCGGCGGTTGTATAGTCCTGTCAGCCCATCCCTAATGGCAAGCTCTTGCAATTCTCGATAGAGAAAGGCATTTTCCGTGACTATCAATAGTTGGTTGAGTATAGAGGAAAGTGACTTCTCTTCCTCACTGCCCCTGGGGATGACAGGGACATCATACAACGCGACTAATTCAAACAGGTTTTTCCTCAATTTTACCTGTGACCAGTAGACGTTTTCTCCTGCCGGCTTAGGGGGTGGCTCTTCGTTTTCCTCGGCAGTTTCCTGTAATGGCTTGAAGATTTTCACAGTTGCATTCTCAGGGCCAAGGGCCACATGGTTTATTTCTCTTGTCTTTCGAAAGATAGCGCTTGTGAATTCATCCACTATCTCATCACTCACTGAGACTGCGGGCTTTATAAAAATGTATCCCCTATTCTCGTCGCTGATAGTCACCGAGGCCAATCGGTAGTGAATACAGGCCCGTAGAAGGGTCAAGCCTTCATTTGCCGTCTCGGCAATATCAAAAATGGTATAGGCCAAGTTGCTTATTTCCTTTGTAATGTTTGCTTCATAAAGCTTCCTGTCCAACAGGTCATTCAGACTGGAAAGGATATCTATAGATTCTACCGGTCGAGCGATATCTGTTTTAGGTCGGACAAGAGTGGAGGGCTTTTTTCTCCTCAAGAGCTTTTTGATCTCCTTGAGGATTGTTTCAAAAGAAACAGTCTTGGTGAGATAGCTGTCTGCTCCGGTTTCGAGCCCCCAGTATCTGTCTGTGGGCTGGTCTTTGGCGGTAAGCATCACCACAGGGATATCCTTGATACGTAATTCATTCTTGATGAGCCTACAGGCCTGGAAACCGTTCATCCTTGGCATCATGATGTCCAACATTATGAGATCAGGATTCTCGGTAAAGGATAGCTCCACAGCCTGAAGTCCATCGACTGCTTCGATTACCCGGAATCCCGCCTTTTCAAGCAGAGACTTCAACAGTTTCAAGACTGTCGGGTTATCATCTGCCACAAGAATGGATTTCTTGTTCATAAACAACCTCCCCTGGATTCTGCAATCTGTTCAAATCGTGCCATATTGGCAGCCCTGCTGCCGTCCAAAAAAAGAAATGATCGGGATTTACCAGCCTGTGGCCTATTGTAAGCATGAACGGCAGAGCACAAAAGCCAAACCATCCCCCAAAGGGAGGGCAGGTGATGGTCCAAGATGATCACATCCAGGCCTTCCTTGCTGTGGATATCCATAGCCTGGTGGCCGTCCTCGGCTTCAAAGACACGGTACCCGTTTTCCCCTAATGTCTTTGAGATAATACGGCGCTCCGTTCGATTATCCTCAATAATCAGGGCGGATAGATGCAATAGGTGCCGTTTTCCGGTCAACAACCGGTTGACCGTTTGATGTAAGACGTTCTTTTCATAAGGGATTGATATAAAGGCATCGGCCCCGGTGCCTGAGGTGATTTCTTGGACATCACTCCCCGAAAAAGTCGCGGACATGACAATAATGGGGGTGTTGTTGGTTTGAGGAAACTCCTGAGAGCGCAACAGTTGGCAGAACCGCCAGCCGTCAATGCCTGGCATATGGAGGTCTGTGATGATGAGGTCTGCCGGCCCATTATTGTAGATGTATTCCAGGGCCTTTTGAGCACTGGGAAATGATGCTGCCTCAAGCCCTTCCTTTTTCAGCAGACCGACAGTTAATTTAAGCTGGACGGGGTCATCGTTGACGACTACGATGCAGCGCCCCTTGGAACAACCTTTCTGTTCTCCGGTTGCCTGCATATCACCTCACATTGAAGTTATCGGGTTGCCTTACAGATATGCTTACCTCAAACTTATGGTTTCAATACGGCAATATCAGTGATTTTTTAGTGGTGATAAGTCGATAGGAATGAACGATCTGATTCCTGGTCATAGAAAGCAAACTTGCATCCCAAACGGCACTTCGCTTGCCAGGGGTTGTTCAAATTCGTGAGCGCGGCTTCATAGCCTGCCTCTGACCAAAGGGGAACCACCCCTTTGAAACATCCATCCTTAGGAGTGGCAAATGACAAGAACTCATTTTCGAGTCTTCGTGCCTGGGCAATATAGGTGGAATGTAATTTGTGTGTCAAGCGAAAAAAATGCGAAAATTCTCAACAGGTTCGGGTTCCGTTATGCTTACACCTACACGTACACGTACAACGCAGGTAGGTTTTTCTGGCCCCTTTCAATCCGGACTTTGACGTTATCGTGGCGCTCCAATGCTTGAAGTTCCAGAAAGGTTATGTTATTTGGGATAGGCACTGGTCTATTGTTTCTGGGAGGAAAACAGCATGGTGGAATACCAAGAAAAGAGCGATTTCCCGGTGATCCCTTCGGACAGGGAAGATGACCTTCATAATTTGGATTTTGCCGATTCGGCGGATCTCGTGCTGTTTGTCGCAGGCAACCAATTCATGGTCATGGACGAACTGATTCGCGTGTTTCAAGAAGAACACTCCGATGTCAAGACGATCTTCTATGAAACGCTTCCGCCAGGCCTGGAACTGAAACAGATCCTTGCAGGCGGCGCTGTTTTTCAGAACAGAGTCATAGACGTGATTCCCGATATTTACGCATCTGTTACCGAGAAGGCCATGGACCGTCTTGAAAGGAATGGGTTCATTACTAAGGGGGACTATTTCCTCTATCTTCACAACCGTATTGTCCTGATGGTGCCGGAAAGCAACCCCGCAGGAATCGCTTCTGTAACTGATCTGGGGCGACAAGGGGTACGCATTTCACAGCCGAATCCAGAATACGAAGACATTGCTTATTATATTGTCGACATGTATCGTCAGGCAGGCGGAGAAGGCCTTGTGCATCGCATCATGGAGGAAAAGAGGGCCGAAGGGACAACTATTATGACTGTCGTACACCACAGGGAGACACCACTGAGGATCGTGAAGAGGACGGTTGATGTGGGGCCGGTCTGGGCCACTGAGGTTATACACGCGCGGAAGGGCGATCTATCAGTAGATATGGTTGAACCCGGAGAGGACTTGGATCAGAGCGACAGGATCAACTATTATATTTGCAGATTGAAGAACGCTGCACACCCTGAGAATGCGGAAAAGTACCTCGACTTCATACAATCCGCTCGTGCTCAGGCAATCTATGAAGCACACGGCTTTGTGCCTCTATCCCGCTGAGGGAATATACCTCGAAAGCCCACTCTATCTCACCTTACGCACTCTCTTGTGGCAAAAACTCCAATTGTGACCGTGCTAAGGGCGAGCCCTAAGTTATCCCGGTTTTTTTCGCCTTGCCGCATCTCTTACCTTCTCGTACAGGGAAATATATTCCCGAGCCGATTTCTCCCATGAAAAATCCGCCCGCATCCCGTTTCTTACCAGTCTCATCCAGGCCGGTCCATCCTCAAAGAGCTTCAGGGCATCCTTGATCTTGTTCAGAAAGGCCTTTGCTTCATATTCGGAAAATTTGAAACCAGTGCCCTCCCCGGAATCAGGATCAAAGGCATCGATGGTGTCACCAAGGCCGCCTGTAGCCCTTACGATCGGCACGGTTCCGTATTTCAAGGCATACACCTGAGTCAATCCGCAAGGTTCATACTGAGAAGGAATCAGAAACATGTCGGCGCCGGCCATGATACGGTGGGCCAGGGATTCATCAAACCCGATCCTGACGGCAATGCTTTCCGGGTATTTTTCGCTAAACTTGCCCAAAAGTGTCTGATATCTTTCTTCACCGACACCCAGAATGACCAGCCCGACATCAAGCATCAGTAAATCCTCTATCACCTGGACCAAGAGGCCACACCCTTTTTGGGCCACAAGGCGAGAGACTACCGCAAGAACAGGTCGATTAAGAATATGGCGGTCCAAACCCATTTCATGGACAAGGGCCTTCTTGCACGTTGATTTACCCTCCATGTTACCCGGACTGTAGTGGGCCTTGATATGCCGGTCTTTGGATGGGTCCCAGCAACGACAGTCCACACCGTTCAGGATGCCATAGAAGTCGGCCGCCCTCTTCCCCAGGATACCATCCATGCCCATCCCGAATTCAGGGGTCTGGATTTCCCGGCCATATCTTGGACTCACCGTGGTGATTGCGTCTGCATACACAATACCTGCCTTCAAGAGACTGATTTCGCCCCAGAATTCAAGGCCATCCGGATCAAGGACGCTACTGGGAAGGCCGCAGATATGGAGCCTGTCTGACGGGAAAAGACCCTGATAGGCAATGTTGTGAATTGTGAAGACTGATGCCACGTTTGAGAAAAACGGGTCCCCTCGGTAAAGGGTGTTGACGTAGGCTGGGATCAGACCGGTTTGCCAGTCGTGGCAATGAAGGACATCAAATTGAAACCCCATCTTGCCGGCAAAAACAAGGGCAGCCCGGCAGAAATATGTGAAGCGTTCCAGGTTGTCATAGTAATCCCCGACAGAAGTGCCGTAAAGGCCTGGCCGGTCAAACAGGTCTGCCCGGTCAAACAGATAAACAGGAACCCCTTCCTCGGTTGAGGTTTCCAACACGTCACCCCTGAGCGTGGTATTTCCTAAGGGGACATCAAGCCCCTCAAGGACCTTATGAGTATCAAAACCCCCATTTTTCGTCATCCGATAAAACGGAAGGCCTACCCTCACGTCCACTCCAATATCCTTGAGGCAGGCAGGAAGCGATGACGTCACATCGGCAAGGCCGCCGGTCTTGGCAAACGGCGCCACCTCAGAGGCTAAAAACCAGACCCTAAGAGAATCTTTCATGAAATGACTCCAGCATAGGCATAGTTGAGTGGTTGGTATAACGGGAATATTCGGCGATGTATGGAATGTAGAAAAATCCGTGTCTTATGCATTGTCCTTTTCCACAGCTTGCAGCAGATCATGATATATGTCAGGATCAGAATAGGTTACCCGGTTCCATGATGGAATCTGGGTTCCTTCCTTCTCTTGCCTTGCCTGCTTCCAGGCCGTAGCAATAAAATCTCTAAACTGCCGCACAGTCACTTCTTCCTTGTGGCGGTCATAGACCAAATCATTCGATTCTGCATCGTCACTATAACTTTTTACAAAAGTCAAGGCCACCCTATAATATGTATGCTGTAGCATATCAATAAAGGCATCATCAATCGGCATACCGCTTGATCGTATGTAGTTCAGAAAGAACTTGGCGATGTCTACCACCATCCGATGAAGGCCGCCCTTGACATCTTTTTCGGAAAGCTCCTGATGTTTATGCTCATAATTCCTGCCCAGATCGATCTGTGCTATCTTTTTTGGTGTAAGACGATTGTAGACCTCAGACAGGGTGCTGACCTCAAGGCCCCAGTCATAGGCTATGTTTATGGCCCGGGCAAGGCGGGTGACAAAACTGAATTCTCCGGCCAGGGGGTACCGAAACGTGCGGTGATACCGAAAGAACTGTTCCAGTGTCTGGTGACCGCTGTGATGCATAATAGAGCCAAGGGCTTCCACAAAAGGTGCAACAAAAAGCCGCGTGGTTCTCCCCTTCATCTCCATTTCTGTTGGTGAAATACGCGCATAATAGCCCTTACAGAACTCAAGATCGTTGTTCGGATTGGCAGCAGGCTCAATCAGCCGGCCAAGTAGTAGACGGTCATAGGTAACGATATCACAGTCGTGCAGGGCAATCACATCACAGACCTCACTGGCAAAGAGATACCCGAGCGTGATCCACACGGACTGGCCCTTTCCCGGAACACCAATAGGGATTTTCCGATTCTGCAGTTTCTTGAAGATCGCCTGGACCCTCGGTCCTTCAACCCACACCACTTTTATGTCCCGGTCTTTCTTTCTCAGCCGGCAAAAGAACTCTTTGGCCTCCTTGAATTCTTTTTCTTCCTTGGCTCCCCCAAGGGCCACTACAATCGAACACAGATAATTCACCTGGTTTATCTGATCAATAATGTTATCCAGGACGCCCGTCACATGGATTTCCTCGTAGAGAGACGGAAGGAGAAGACCAATACACATGTGTTTGGAAAATTCTTCCAGCTTTTTTTCCAGCCGGACCAGGTGTTCCTTGGGGTCAAACAGATCGTAGAACCCATGAATAGTCGTAATAAAACCCTCCTGATGGAATTCACTCACTGCAACACCTCCTTAGAACTTAGGGACCGCCCTAAACATAAACATTACCTACTGCCGCCAGGTAAACAGCAGTCTCTTCCTCTCCGTCAATTTCCAGCATTGCGTTGATTTCTTGGTCATAAAAGGCCCCGATTGTACAACACCCCAGGCCCAGGGCTGTTGCAGCAAGCTGGAGATTCTGAGCAATGTGGCCTGCATCCATATAAATATAGCGAATACACCGGTTTCGGTATTTCCACATGGAGCGTAGCACCATGGCGGTCCATATGAAAAGCACGGCCGCCCGCCCCACCATGGCCTGGCCCAGTGCAGCGCGACTCATGTGGTTGCTGAAGTTGCCCTGGGTTATCTCCTCTAAGACAAAATCGCGTACATTAAAATGATAGATGCCATGTTTCAGGTCTGAAACACGGTGGATGCTCAGGTAGGTCTCCACAGGATATAAAGCGCCTGCCGAAGGGGCCGTTCTAAACTGATAGTCACGGGCCGGAAGTGTTATGCCCTGGGCAGCCCAAAGCACAGTGGCCAGGGTTGTCGTACTGATAGGATCAGCGGAGTATCGTCTCTTGGAACGTCGCTGGTTCAAGATTCCCCACAGACTGTCTGTTTCTTCAAAATCAGGCCTCGGCAGAGGGATCCTGGCATTGTCCGGGTAGGTCTTATAGACCGGAGGTCTTGGGATTTGCCCGAAGTCACCCCTGTCAAAGATTGACTCACGGTCATATTTCGTTTCTTTCACATACTGATAGGCAATCCCTCTTTTGTACGAACTCATAGCAGGCCTCCCGCAAGCCGAAGGTTTCTCTGGCGTTGGAGTGCAACCCCAAAGTATTTTCGAGTCTTGTTACAATATATTATGAACCGGGCATTGTCAATTTTCGAGATTTTTTTCATCAAATACTTTTCAATACCGCAAGATTGTGCAATAGGTACGGCGACGGATCGGCTACACCCTGAGCAAGTGCCCATCCAGAGATTCCCCTCTCCTGGACAAAAGGCTTGGGGGAGAGTGAAAATCCTGATAGTGGAGGAGAAAAGTGAAAAATTACGGAGTAATAAGTACGGAGAAAAAAGATATGGGCCAGGAGAACGAACTCCACGACCTTTGTATCAACACCATCCGTATGCTTGCCGTGGATGCCGTGGAAAAGGCCAATTCGGGTCATCCAGGCATGCCAATGGAGGCTGCGGACATTGGATACGTCCTTTGGACCCAGTTTCTGAAACACAACCCGGCCAATCCTCAATGGCCAAACCGGGACAGGTTCGTCCTTTCTGCTGGACACGGGTCGATACTCCTCTATGCCCTTCTTTTTCTGACAGGCTACGATGTTTCCCTTGAGGATATCCGCCAGTTCCGCCAGTGGAAGAGCATCACACCGGGTCATCCGGAATACGGGCTCACCCCGGGTGTGGAAACAACGACCGGCCCTTTGGGCCAGGGCTTGTCTAACGCAGTTGGCATGGCCATGGCTCAGGAATATCTTGCCCAGCACTTCAACCGGCCCGGATACCCACTTGTCGATTATTATATATACCCCCTGGTCAGTGATGGGGATATGATGGAGGGAATTACCTCAGAGTCGGCCTCCATAGCAGGCCATCTCGGCCTGGGTCGTTTGATTTGCATCTACCTGGACAATAGCATTACCATCGAGGGAAACACCGACCTTACATTCACCGAAGACGTGGGCAAGCGGTTCGAGGCATACGGCTGGCATGTTCAAAAGGTCAACGGCTATGACCTGCCTCACATTGCCTTTGCCCTGAGTACGGCACAGGAGGAAACAGACAAGCCCTCCTTGATTATTGCCCGCACCCATCTCGGATATGGAAGCCCCAACAAACAGGACAGTGCATCGGCTCATGGAGAGCCCCTGGGAGTCGAAGAAGTAAAACTGGTTAGAAGACAGCTCAACTGGCCTGAAACATTGTTTCATGTACCAGAAGAGGCCCTTACGCATTTTCGAAACTGCCTGGACAAGGGTCGCATGTGGGAAGCAGAATGGACATCCCTTTTTGACAATTATGCCAGGGATTACCCGGATTTGGCCAGACAATGGAACGAGTGCCATCAGGGAAAATGGCCCGAGGGCTGGGAAGAGTGCCTTCCCATGTTTGAGCCCGATCAGGGCACTACAGCCACCCGCAGCGCTTCGGGCAAGGTCCTTGAGGGTGTGGCCCAGAGGCTATTCGGGCTTTTGGGCGGTTCTGCAGATCTTGCACCCTCTACAAAGACCTACCTTAAGGGTCTGGGCAAGATCAAGGTGGATCCTTGCGGGAGAAACATCCATTTTGGCATACGCGAGCATGCCATGGGAGGCCTGTTGAATGGCATGGCCCTGAGTCACGCCCTTGTACCTTATGGGGCCACATTTCTGGTCTTTTCCGACTACATGCGGCCAGCCATACGGATGGCTGCATTGATGAAGCTTCAAGTTATCTATATTTTCACCCATGACTCTGTTGCAGTGGGCGAGGATGGGCCCACCCATCAGCCGGTTGAACACTTGGCCGCTTTGCGCGCCATACCCAACTTGGTGGTCCTTCGACCGGCAGATGCCAACGAGACAGTCTTTGCCTGGCAATTTGCCCTGAACCGCAAGGAGGGCCCCACCTGTTTAGTCCTTGGTCGACAGAAAGTCCCAATAATTGACCGGACACTGTATGCCTCACCTGACGGCCTGTTGCGGGGCGGCTATATCCTGGCCGAGGCACCACAGGGCAAACCGGAAATCCTGCTCCTGGCCACAGGCTCGGAGGTCCACCTGGCATTGTCCGCCTATGAAAAGCTCGTTGAGGAAGGAATTGCTGTTCGGCTCGTCAGCATGCCGAGCTGGGAGGTCTTCGGTGACCAGGAGGCAGACTATCGTGAGAAAGTATTGCCGGCCAAGGTCAAGGCACGACTTGCTATCGAAGCTGGTGTATCCATGGGGTGGGAACGTTTTGTGGGCTCTGAGGGCAGGATAATGGGTATTGACCGCTTCGGAGCTTCTGCACCCGGGCATGTTGTGTTAGAAAAATTTGGGTTCACTACTGAGGCTGCAGTTGCGGCCGCAAAACAGATACTCGGAAAGGCATCTTTCAAAATCGAGCAAAAGTAGTTCACACTTTTTTCGAAATGAAGGCCGGGTTTCAGTGTTCAGTGTTCAGGTTTTGGCCGTCTCACTCCTGACACCTGAAACCTCAATGCAACCAAAATGCCAGGAAAACGTGTAAACTGACTCATGAAGGATGCCCTGGGAAGGACACTATTTTTCTGAAAAGCTACAGACACTGGGAAGGAAGGGACACATGTCAAAACACAAGAAGATTGAACGACAAAGAGAGATAGACCGCAGACGGCGCCGCCGTAAAAAGAGAAAAAAACTGCGGGCCAAGGGTTTATTGCCCGAAACAGACAAGTAGGATGGTATAGTATTGCGGATTGCGGAGTTAAGCTGCACATCATTTTGGCATAATTTCACATGGTTATCAGGACCATTTGTATTTTCTCAATAAGTCTGGGTAAATCATGTTTTGTGACCATCCACTGGATTCCTGTGCCTGCCCTGGACTCTGATCCAGGGTTCGCAGGAATGACGGGTAGTTACATCCAAACGTCATTCCGGCGAAGCTTGTCCTCGACCCGATCGGGGAACCGGAATCCAGACATCTTACCCTGAGTTATTGAGAAGTTACGACCATTTATCCCGCAAATTTGCAAGTATTTTCCTGAAAAGCTATATGAACTCCAAACTACGAACTACGAACTATGAACTATGAACTACGAACTATGAACTATAGTCCTTAAGAAAAAGATTTTGGGGTCAACATAGCTTTGTAGCGAAAAACAGCGGGTTACGGGTTCCAAGCAAGCTCAAAGCTGAAAGCTGAAGGCTCAAAGAAAAACCATG
>MAXP01000347.1:17851-25199 GCA_001751085.1 Desulfobacterales bacterium C00003060
AACAGAGTCAGGTCTTACTGAGCCTTTACTGTACCCCAAAAACATTATCTTGAAATCTATACGAACTATGAACTACGAACTACGAACTATGAACGGTGTATAACAACACCAACACCGTCCGGGATCAATCGAATAGGCAGGCAGCATGAAATTCGGGCGTTATGGCCTGGCAGCTCTGATGTTTTTTTGCATTCTCGCCGGAGGATTCCTCGCCTATAGTTACAGGGCTTTCTTGTCCACAGGGACAGAAGAGGAGTCCGAGCCCAGGCCCAAAAAGTTCCTCCCAGGATTAGCTAAGGTGAGGACTCACCTCTACTATATGGATGCTAATAGTCAATTTCTCAGGGCTGAAGAACGCACCCTGGCGCAACCGGATAACGCGGTTGAGCGGGCTAGTAGCATAGTGAATGCCCTAATTGATGGGCCGGATGGTGAACTTCTGCCCACCGTTCCAGCCGAAACAATGCTCCGAGCCCTATACATAACTGAGGATGGTATTGCCTATGTGGATCTTGACAGGTCCGTCAGCGAAAAACATCCCGGGGGTTGCTCGTGCGAACTGTTTACAGTATTTTCTATAGTCAACACACTGGCCCTTAATATCCCGGAAATCGAGGCTGTAAAGATCCTGATCGATGGACGTGAGGCCAAGACACTGTCAGGTCACATTGATATTCGATTTCCTTTCTTGCCAAACATGCTCATGATAAAATAGGTCGTGCTTGTGGGAAAAACCTTACCTATCAGCAAGGTGCGAAATATCGGCATTATTGCCCATATTGATGCAGGAAAGACTACCATCACAGAGCGGATACTCTACTATACGGGTCGGTCCTACAAAATGGGCGAGGTCCACGATGGTGAGGCGATCATGGACTGGATGCCGGATGAGCAAGAACGCGGAATCACCATCACTTCGGCAGTGACAACTTGCTATTGGAGGGATGCTGAGATCCATATCATTGACACACCGGGACATGTCGATTTCACCATCGAGGTGGAGCGGTCCCTCAGGGTTTTGGATGGGGCGATTGGCGTGTTCTGTGCTGTGGGGGGTGTGCAACCCCAGTCAGAGACGGTCTGGCATCAGGCGGATAAACACCGTGTGCCAAAGATAGCTTTTGTAAATAAACTGGATCGTGCCGGCGCCGATTTCTTTGGAACCGTCCAGATGATGTGTGATCGTCTGGGGGCCAACCCTCTCATAATGCAGATACCGGTTGGAATCGAGGAATCCTTTCAAGGGGTGATAGATCTGGTCCATATGAAACAGCTTGTATGGGATGATGAGACCCTTGGAGCAGATCTTGGAGCTACAAACATCCCAGAGGATTTGATGGAAACGGCCCTTAAGTACAGGGAAAAGCTGGTTGAATCAATTGCAGAGGTTGACGATCAGATCATGGAAGCCTATGTTGCCGAAACACCCGTGACGCCTGAGATGATTGTTCCCAGCATCCGCAAGGCCACCAATAGCCTCAAGCTTGTACCTGTTTTTTGTGGCGCTGCTCTGAAAAATATGGGTATTCAGCCACTCCTGGACGGTATTATTGACTTTCTCCCGAGTCCCCTGGACCTACCACCCATGAAGGGGGTAGACCCTGACACAGGGGAGGTGAAAACAGCCCATCCTTCAAACCGGTCTCCTCTTGCTGCCTTGGTGTTTAAGGTTATGATGGACCAGGGCCGTAGACTGAACTTTGTGCGCGTGTATTCAGGGCGATTACATACGGGTGACGAAGTTCTCAATCCTGCCAAACAAACAAAGGAAAAGGTGGCAAGGATTCTTGCCATGCACTCCAACAAGCGAGAGCGTATAAATGAGGCTCATGTTGGAAATATCGTTGGAGTCGTGGGCCTGAAGGCCTCGGTCACCGGCGACACACTTTGTGATCCGTCAGAGCCTATTGTGCTTGAACCAATCGAGGCTTATGAGCCTGTGATCTCTGTGGCTGTGGAGCCCAGGACACATACTGATCAGGAAAAAATTGAACTGGCCTTGGGCAAGCTTGAGGCTGAGGACCCAACATTTCGGGTCAAACATGACGAGGACACGGGGCAGATTGTCATTTCCGGCATGGGTGAGCTTCACCTTGAGATCCTGGTAAGCCGTCTGAAACGCGAATTTCATACACAAGTCAATGTGGGCAAACCGCATGTTGTCTGTAAGGAAACCATCGAGCGGGTGGCCCGGGGAGCTGCCATATTTGAAAAGGAAATTGGAGGGATCCGTCACTTTGGCGAGGTGTTACTAGAGCTTTCACCTATGGAGCGTGGCAGGGGGAATCGGTTTGTAAACAGCTTGCCTGACGAATCGTTGCCACCGGAATTCGTTCCTGCTATCGAACAGGGTGTGACGGAATCGTTGGAAAGTGGCATGCTTCTCGGATATCCTGTTGTGGACGTGGCTGTTGCCCTGGTTGGCGGCACATACAAAGAGTCTTCTTCCAGCCATTTGGCCTTCAAGGTAGCGGCCTCTATGGCTTTCAGGGATGGGCTTCAAAAGGCAAGCCCGCTTCTGTTGGAACCAATCATGGATGTAGAGATCAGAGTCCCCAGTCTCTTTATGGGTGATGTGATCGGGGATATTAATGCACGTGGAGGCAAAATCGAGCACTTGGAACAAAAAGGTGAGATACAGATAATAAACGCAACAATACCTTTGTCTAACATGTTTGGCTATTCAACGGTCCTCCGGTCTGCCACACAGGGGCGTGCGACCTTTACGATGCACTTTTCTCATTACGATCATGCCCCTAACTCCCAGAAAGCTCTTTAAGGGCCTTCTCAACTGCCAGTCTCTCTTCAGTGTCTTTGGCGAAATAACCAAGGGCACGTTTCAGGTGGAACCTCGCATTTTTTGATCGTCCTTTTTCTTTGTAGTAGATTCCTATGTGGTAGTGGGCCTCCCCCAGTTTGCCGAGCTTTCCGTAGGTTTCCCCTATATAATATGTGCCTCGCAAATGACCGGGGGCCGAGCTTACCAAGGTCTTGAAGCTGTCCAGGGCGGCTTGCAGATCACCCGTTTCCATTTGTGCGCGACCCAACAGGAAGCGTCCCTCCGAATCCATAGAGTTGAATGCCAGAGATCCCTTCAGGGTGTTCAGTGCATTGCCATAATCTCCCATGTGGAAATAGGTCTTGCCCAGGTCCCGCAAGATATCTGCATCCAGGGGGCGCAACTGGACAGCTATCTTGAGGTTTTCGACAGCCTTCTTCCTTTTCCCCTCTCGGGCAAGGACAAGCCCTTTGCCGTAGTATGCCAGGGCATCCCTGGGGTTTTTTCTCAGCTCAGCATCAAAGGTGTTGTGGGCTGCGGTCGTATCCCCATACATGGCTATCAATTTGGTTCGCATCTTATCGAACTCGGTTGAATCCGTGGCGGCAGACCTTTTCTGTTTGGGGTGAATTTGTATCCGGGTATCAAGGTAGGCCATCCTTTCCTCAATAGCCGGATGGGTGGTTACATAAGAAGGAATGTGTTCAGGACCAAACCATCGTTTGGATCGTATTTTTCGTAAGACATTCAGGAGACCTTCACCCCCGTACCCGGCCTTTGTCAGGTATTTGAACCCAATCTGATCAGCCTGCCTCTCGTCTTCCCGGCTGTAGTTAAGAGCAAGGGACTTGCCGGCGGCAATCGAACCGCTCGTTATGGCACCTGCAAGCTCGGGGCTTCCACCCAGGAAGATCCCTGCCAGTATCCCTGCCAGCGTAACGTATCCGATTTTTTTTGACTGTTCTATCCGTTTTGAAATGTGGCGGCAAAAAACATGGGCAAGCTCATGGGCCAAGATACCGGCCAGCTCTTCTTCGTTTTCCATGGCAGCAAGAAGCCCGCTATTTATAAATACATGCCCTCCAGGTGCGGCAAAGGCATTGTAAACGTCTTCCTTGACCACGTAATACTCAAACTCAAATGGTGGCGAGGTATGCTGGGCAACAATACGTTCACCAATGCTCCTTACATAGTTGACGATGGTCGGATCTTCAATGAGTGTCAGGTACTTCCGGACGTTAACCATGAATTCCTTGCCCAGCTCCTCTTCCTCCTTGGTGGTCATGTACAAAGGAGAGGCATAGGCTTCAGAAACGATTCTCATGGCAATTACTATCATGAGAAGTGGGATTATGGCTATTGTTGTCAGGCGCATGGTATGATTGAATTTCCCAGTATATTTATAACCTATTGAAGATTACCCGATTTTTTTTAAAAGCTACCATAATCTTTGACAATGAATAAATCAAGAAAAACAGATGCGCCCTATTATTGATGACAAAGGTGTCATATTCTTACTAATAATCGTAAATGCCTCCTTGTTTTTTTTGAACAAAAATGCCGTATGCCTTGAAATATGCTTTCCAAAGAACTATATGTCTTTGAAAAAGAACGGTCTTATGGTAGAAATTTCCCGTGAGTCACATTATTTGCATAGCGAATCAAAAAGGGGGCGTCGGCAAAACCACCACTGCGGTGAACCTTGGCGCTGCCCTTGCTGTTGCTGAGCGCAAGACTCTGCTAGTTGACTGCGATCCCCAGGGAAACGCCACTACTGGTCTTGGCATAAACAAGGCCGAACTGACCAAGAACCTCTATCACGGCTTGATTCAGGACGACCCTGTTGAAGACCTTTTGGTAGATACGGAACTCGCTCATCTAAAAGTCCTTCCTGGATGTATTGACCTGATCGGGGCCGAAGTAGAATTGATCTCTCAGCCAAATCGGGAAACCTTCCTCCAGGATCTCCTAAGACCCCTTGCCGGTGAATACGCCTACATACTGCTTGATTGTCCTCCTTCCTTAAGTGTTCTTACTGTTAATGCCCTGACTGCCGCCGACGCGTTATTGATTCCCATACAGTGTGAGTTCTATGCGTTAGAAGGCTTAAGCCAACTCCTTCAAACCTTCAAACGCATCAGGAAGCGCATGAATCCGGGCCTCGTCATTGAAGGCGTGCTCCTGACCATGTTCGATAAGCGAAACAACCTTTCGCATCAGGTTGCCGGGGAGGCCGAGAAATTCTTTAAGAATCTGGTTTTTAAGACACGTATCCCGAGAAATGTGAGGCTTGGAGAAGCTCCCAGTTTTGGGAAGCCTGTACTGCTTTACGATATTACATCCCAGGGAGCCCAAAGCTATCTGGCCCTGGCCGAAGAAATTATGGATGGTGGGAGGTCACGGCATGCCTAAAAAACAGGCATTGGGACGGGGTCTCGACGCCCTCATACCTGACATGGAAACATCGGACATAGAGCCAACATCCTTTTTCTATTGTGATATTGACTCGATTCGACCCAATTCGTATCAACCAAGAAGGCACTTCTCCGAACAGGAACTAAAGGAATTATCAGACTCCATCAAGGAGCAGGGTATTATTCAGCCTCCCGTTGTGCGCATGATTCCGACAGGGTATGAATTGATTGTTGGAGAGCGCCGCTGGCGTGCATCTCGTATGGCCGGGCTCAAACAGATTCCGGTGGTCGTCAAGGATGTGTCTGGGACTAAGATGGTGGAAATGGCTTTGGTTGAAAACATACAACGGCAAGACCTCAATCCTCTGGAAAAGGCCGAGGCCTATTATCGCCTAATCGAGGAATTTGACATTACCCAGGAAGAGGTGGCCAAACGGGTGGGCCAGGATCGTTCTACTGTAGCAAATTTTTTACGGCTTCGGAAACTTCCTGAACCAATCCAGGCAGACATCGTGAACAACACCTTGACTATGGGGCACGCAAGGGCGCTTCTCGGTGCTGAGACCCCTGCTTTACAAGGGGAGATCTGGCGATGCATTGTTTCTGAGAACCTCTCTGTTCGGGCCACTGAGGCCATGGTCAAGAAACTTAGAAACCGCAAGCCAAGGACTTCAAGGCCAAAGGATAGAACATCAGAGGATGTCTACATGGACAGCCTGGCCGATGATCTGACCCGGCACCTTGCCACCAGGGTACGCATCAGACGAAGGGGAGATCGGGGAAGGCTTGAGATTGAGTTCTACAGCAATCAGGACCTGGATCGGCTGATTGCCCGGTTAAAAGCACCTTGAGCAGTGTTGAGTTTGACGACCTCTTATGTCCATTCACATCGTCATAGACGGGTACAACCTGATCCGCCAGTCTCCTACCTTGAGCAGCATTGAAGGCCATAGCCTGGAGGAGGGTCGGGAGGCCCTTCTCCAGCGCCTGGTTTCTTACAAAAAAGCAAAACATCATCCCGTTACGGTGGTTTTTGACGGGACGGGTGCTGACTTCTTCATGGAACCCAAGACTCGCTGGAAAGGAATCCATGTTCGCTTTTCACGGCGAGGGGAATTGGCCGATAGTGTTATCAAACGCATAGCAGCCCGGGAACGGGAGCGGGTCCTTGTGGTAACTTCCGACAGGGAGATTGCTGATTTTACGGCCAAACACGGGGGGGCAACCATTGACTCTCAGGAATTTGAAAACAAGATGAATATGGCCGCATACAATGATACGAACCAGACCGATCTTGCAGACGAAGAAGAGGAAGGCTGGATGCCTACCACAAGGAAAAAAGGCCCTTCACGCCGCATATCTAAGCGAGAACGCAAGCGCCGTATCAGGACAAGAAAGCTTTAGCGAGGTTGTTTGATGGGTTTTCCACTTTTCTTAGAAACGCCCTTTGTAGCCTGAGGAGCTCCAGGGGCCTGTCCACGGGGGTCATGTGGGCGCTTCCCTGTATGATATGACACTCAACGTCATTGGCAAAACCAGACTGCCATTTAGTATAGGCAGGCGTACAAAGATCGTTGTTTCCGCAGGTCATAAGAACAGGAAAATCCAACTTGGACAGTTGTGAGGTTACGTTTACCGTCTTAAGATTTCCCGGCACATTCAACTCCGAACCGCTTGCAACCATGATATCGTGAATTATGGCATTTCGTGCGGCGCTCAATTTCTTCATCGCCTCGGGTAATGGCCAGGTGAGCGTAACATGCCGCTTGGTGAACTCCATGCAGGCTTCGTCATAGGCGTTTTTTGTCCCAACCCCCTTCAACTCATAATCATCAATGACCTGCCCGGCTTCTCCATTTAAGCAACTCAGGCCCTGCTTAAGCTTTGGGGCAACATGATTGATGTAATAGGGAAAACTCAGTACCGGGCTATGGAGAGAAATGGACAATATGCCCTCGGGGTNNNCAGCCAGGGTAGTTCCCCATGAATGGCCAATCAAATGGTATTTTTTTAAGCCCAGACCATCCAGTACCGCTCGCACCTCATCAAAATATCGTTCAGCAGTCCACAAGGACGGATTATCCGGGCAGTCGGATTTTCCACACCCCAGTTGGTCATAGAAGATCACAGGGCGTTCATCAGCCAATGCCTGAAA
>MAXP01000348.1 GCA_001751085.1 Desulfobacterales bacterium C00003060
AAGGCTCTTAGTGGAAGGAGCGCCATGGGATCTTGGCGGAGGATTCACACTCACTGCCGATCAGCTCAGTCTCGACGGTCGCATGGTGTTTTTGATACTTTCAAAGGATGGCAATGAAATATACAAATCGGCGGTTGATTCAGACATTGATAGCCGGTATATGTACACCGAAGACCTCTCAGGAGTGGAAGACGTCGTCGTCTTCTTTTGCTGTGTTGATGCTGTCTTCATGGACACGAAGTCCAACTTTGTGCAGTTGAAGTATGTCTATCTGATCGATAATGACGTCGAGGAGATCGAACCGGGTACGACCTACGGCAACATGGAGGTCAAGACCGCAAGCGCCGATCGTATCGTGCTAACGAACGATGCCGACATCGATCTGAGCAAGAACACCGATATAAAGCTCATGAATGACGTGTACTTCAAGGTGGCAGACAGTGACACGGTACGATTCTACCCCTTCATTGAGCGCACCATCGATGGTACAGTACCCACACCACCAGAGACCATCCCTGCAGCGGATGTCGATGGCGATGGCGTGCCCGATGTATGGGATGTGGATAACAGCACGCTTCCGGGATACTGGACAGATTCGGACGGATATGGGCGAAGATGGGGCGACATGAACGGCGATGGTAAGCTCACGTCGGTGGATGCCCTCATAATCCTGCAGGCGGCGGCTGAGAAGATCGATATAGGCTAAAAAAACTCTGGAATCATGTACACTTTGCACTGAATATATGGAGTTATAAATATGAATATACGGATAATTGTACTGATCGCGCTCGTGGCTGCCCTATTCAGCATCCCGGCAGGCGCGGAGATAAACGAGACACAATTCGGCGGTGGCGGTAACGGCACCTACCCGTCGGGAGGGGTTGAGACGCCAGCGCCAGTGGTAACAGTAACAGCAGTCCCGGAACCAACACCCTGGATAGCACCAACACCTGTAGAAATAGAAGTTGAATGCGAGGTGTTGGACGAAGTTCGGATCCGCGGTGAGGTCGTGGACGCTGCAACCCAGATCGCTCCGTTCACCTGGACCGGACAGAACTTTGCAGGACTCTATTACGATGTAGAACGGAACCTGATGTCTGACTCGCTCACATCGACTGTTACAGTACCGGATACCATCGAGAGCGGCGATCTTATATATACTGCATATCGTGTAGAGTCGTGCTATGCAAACCCTGAGATCGGCGAATACTTCGCGATCGGATGGTTCGGAGAGCGGTACATGGCTGTCAATGGCAAGCCATATCTGATATCGCCAATCATCTTTGAGATGGATGAGTGTGACAAGAAGACGCTTGCAGCAGGCGATGAGTGGCGGCTGGGAAATGGATACTCCCTCGTTGTGACGCGGATCGATTGCAATGAAGATACGGTCTGGCTCTCGCTCTTTAAGGACGGTGCGAAGGTGGCATCATCGGTTATCCAGCCGCATGAAGCGGGCGACTGGTTTGGCAACTGTATGGGCATCAGCGGATCTCCCGGAGCTTATGACGTTGCGTGGTGGAACGCTCCGACGACGAGCACTTTCGTGTATCAAGAGGACGTAGGTCTTGAGGCTGATTTACCGATCTTCAGCGTGTATGTGGACGCAATCTTTTGCGGCACATGGACAAATATCGCACAACTCAAATACGCGATACTGATCGATGATGAGCTCATCAACGTCATCGATACGGGAACTGGCATGATGGTGCCGGAGACGGTCACGTCCGAATCGGTCCGGCTCGTAAACAACAAGCGCATCAAGCTCTACATGAATTCCGATACCAGGATCGCGGAGGATCTCCGGATCCGTGTTGCCGATGATCGGGACGGGAATGGGGTTACCAATTACAGGTATTATCCGTATGTCACCCGCGCATGCCCTGCCCCGGATCCCGGACCCACCCCAACACCACCACCACCACCACCTCCTGTGGACGCGCCTATTGAGGTCCGCGGCGAGGTCGTGGAAGCAGATGAGATGGGTCGGTTGAGTGCGGTTGGCGAGTCTAACTATACAACTGAGTACATCTGGAATCCTTACAACTTCGCAGCATTCTGGTATGACGCTGATGGCGACCTGAGTTCAGAGAGTATGCGGATCAACACGACCCCCCGTAGATGGGATAACCGGATCATCGACGATGGGCAATTGACCTACACCACAACGCCACAGCGACAGGATTACGCGTATCATAAGTACGAGGGTGAAACACTCGGAACGGTGAGGGGCATGAACGTCACCAGCTACTACCTCGAGGGCTGGATTGCAGAGGAATACGTAGCTATCGGTACTGGTGGTTCGGCACGGGCAAACGCCAACAAACTCGCCAAACGGTTAGTTGAGTTTGACAGCAGCAGCGATAAGAAGACTCTGGCAACCGGAGAGACATGGAGTCTTGGCAGAGGATTCACACTCACTGCCAGGCAAATCGATCTTCATGGTAGCAAAGTATGGTGGTCACTTGCAAAGAACGGCAGGGAGATAGACAGCACTGTGGTCGATGCAAGCCAAAGTGGTGACCCAAGGTATATGTACACCGAAGACATCTCAGGGGTGGAAGATGTCGTCGTCTGCTTCTGCTGGATCGACGCTGTCTTCAGGGGCACCGAGTCCCACCTTGTGCAGGTGAAGTACGTCTTCCTGATCGA
>MAXP01000349.1 GCA_001751085.1 Desulfobacterales bacterium C00003060
GAACCCCGAAGCCCTGATCCACTCAAGGCATTTCTCCGTCTGCTGGACAGTGTGTCTTCTTCTCAGGTATTCAAGGTCTTTGTCGTCAAAGGACTGAACGCCGAGACTGATGCGATTTACCCCTAAGTCCCGAAGAAATGCCAGTTTCTCAGGAGTGATGTCATCCGGATTTGCCTCCATGGTTATCTCTGTATCCAAGGAGAAGGTGAAATGGTGGAAAAGGCAATCCGTCAAGGTGGAAAGATCACGATCTGTAAGGAGTGTCGGGGTGCCGCCGCCCAGATAGAGGGAGTCAAAGGTGCCAAATCGATCTTTGTAGATAGGGATCTCTTTCTGGAGCGCATCGAGCCAGTTGGGAACAAGAGAAAGGGAGGTTATGGAATAGAAATCACAATAAGGGCATTTTGTTCGACAGAACGGGACGTGGATATATAGACCGGGACTCTTGCCATCACTCATTGTCAGCCTTTAACACAGCCACAAAAGCATCCTGGGGGATCATGACGGAACCGACCATCTTCATGCGCTTCTTGCCCTTCTTCTGCTTTTCCAAAAGTTTTCTCTTGCGTGTTATGTCGCCTCCATAGCACTTGGCGGTGACATCCTTTCGAAAAGCTGAGACGGTGGAGCGAGAGATAATTTTTCCTCCGACAGCACCCTGGATGGCAATCTTGAACTGGTGCCTCGGAATTTCTTCCTTCAGCCTGTCGCATACCTTTACGGCCCACTCCCGTGCGCGATCGCGATGGACAATGAGTGACAAGGCATCAACCTTCTCGCCATTTACGAGGATATCCAGCTTCACCAGATTACTCTCCCGATATCCAATGATCTCGTAGTCAAAAGAACCGTATCCCTGGGTGATGGTCTTCATCTTGTCGTAGAAGTCAAAGATTACCTCGGCAAGCGGCATGTCGAATGTGATTTCCATCCGTCCTGGCGCAGGGTAGCTGAAGACCGGATTAACACCGCGGCGCGCCATGCAAAGTTTCATCACCGCTCCCATATAACGTTCAGGGATGAATATGCTTGCCTTGATGAAAGGTTCTGAAGAACTTTCGATCTTGCCGGGCTCCGGGTAATACTGGGGATTATCGACCATCACGGTTTTGCCGTCCTGAAGCGTAAACTGGTACTGGACGCTTGGCACGGTCATAATAATAGACTGATCGTACTCGCGGCTAAGTCGCTCCTGGACAATCTCCAAATGCAGTAACCCCAGGAAACCACAGCGGAAGCCCTGGCCCAGGGCCGCAGAAGAATCCTTTTGATAAACCAGGGCTGCATCGTTGAGCTTGTACTTCTCAAGCGCATCCAAAAGGGATTGATAATCGTCCGAAGAAACGGTGTATATGGAGGTAAAGACCACCGGCTTTACTGGCTTGAATCCGGGAAGGGAAACTGCGGCAGGATTGGAGTCAAGCGTGATGGTATCGCCTATCCGCGTGTCGCTTACGGTCTTTATTCCTGAAATGATATAGCCGACCGTTGCTGCGGGAAGCTCTTTTCTCTTCTCCCTTTCCAGCCGGAAGACGCCCACCTCTTCAACCTTGTAAGTGGCGTTGTTTGACATGAACCGGATAGTATCACCAGGCTGGACAGATCCATCAAACACGCGACAGCTTATGATGGTTCCCCGAAAAGCGTCGTAGTGGGCGTCAAATATCAGCGCTGTAAGCGGGTTATGGACATTCCCGGTGGGAGCCGGAATCTGTTTCACTATTGTTTCAAGAACCGTGTCAATTCCTATGCCTTCTTTGGCAGAACACAAGATGGCCAGTTCCGAATCAAGCCCCAACTCGTTTTCGATTTGCTCCTTGACCTTATCCACATCTGCAGAGGGGAGGTCGATCTTGTTGATTACCGGGACGATCGTCAGATCGTGGTCCATGGCCATATAGAGGTTGGCTATTGTCTGAGCCTGCACACCCTGTGAGGCGTCTACGAGGAGCAGCACCCCCTCACACGACACCAGGGCGCGGGATACTTCATAGGAAAAATCCACATGTCCAGGGGTATCAATCAGGTTGAGATCGTATTGTTCTCCATTCTTTCCGGTATAGGGCAGGGTTACGGTTTGGCTCTTGATGGTAATACCCCTTTCCCTCTCAATGTCCATGGTGTCCAGGATCTGATCTCGGAATTGCCGATCGGTTACCAGACCGGTATGTTGAATGAGGCGATCGGCCAGGGTGGATTTCCCATGATCTATATGGGCGATAATGCTGAAATTGCGTATCTTTGGCATAGTTCCTATCTATTTGTCACAGGAAAAGGATAATTGTCTACTATGGTACCGTTCTTGACTCTTGTTTGTTTTGGACTTGGCGGTTTGTATACTACTAATCATCTATCAACGCTTCATCAACGCCCCTCATCCTTTTTTCTTCCAGGTCTTTTACGGAACGTGCCTTCTCCATAGGAGTTCGAATCTTGTCAACAACCACATCTGCTGCATGATCAGTCATTTTCTCGATTGTTCCTTTTTCTGACTCCGCACCTTCGTCTTTTGAACAAGCTGAAAAACTAATGCAAAAAAGAACGAACACTATGGAAAGATGAAATGTTATCAGTTTTTTCATAATACCCCCGTATGTCTTCCGTTGGTCCGTTGGCCGGTTGGTCCGTTGGCCGGTTGAAGGGTGTAAAAAGCCCGCCCTGACGCTTTAAGAAAGCGCAGCTTATCACCGTGCAGTGCACATGATAGTACTCTCATACTACAAGCACATCAAGGCTTCAACTTCATTGTGTTATCAGTTCACTATTTTCGAGTTGCCAAAGGATTTGCTGTTGTGATAGTACTAAAGCAATCTTTCACGTTTCATGGTTTACATTTTTTGCCGGAGATCGAATCAGAACTCTTCATGAAGACCGCCTTTTTCTATACTGAGAAATACTTTGCATACAACTACGGGGAAAGTCATCCACTCAAGGTTGAACGCCTGCGCCTCACCCATGAACTCTGCAAGGCCTATGACCTTTTCAGCCTTCCTGGAGCAGACATGATTGAAACCAGACCTGCTTCAGAATCTGAGATTCTTCGCTTTCACACCCCCGAATATGTTGAAGTGTTGAAAAAGGCTAGTTGCGGCCAGATCGCGGGTGATTTTTCATATGGCATAGGGCCAGGGGACAACCCCGGCTTTCCAGGGTTATGGGAATGGTCGCGACTTCATTCGGGTGCGTCCCTTCAGTGTGCTGAAATGGTTTCCGGGGGCATGGCCCGCATTGCTTTTAACATCGCAGGGGGACTCCATCACGCCGGTGCCAGCCAGGCCTCCGGCTTCTGCTATATCAACGATCCGGTCCTGGCCATTTACCACTTTGTGGACAAGGGAAAGCGTGTCCTCTATCTGGACATAGATGCCCACCACGGCGACGGGGTCCAATGGGCTTTCTATGAGGATCCCGGTGTGCTGACGGTCTCGTTTCATCAGGATGGGCGTACCCTGTTTCCCGGTACCGGTAGACTTAGTGAAACAGGTCGTGGAAAAGGTTTGGGTTATGCCGTGAACATACCCATGCTCCCCGGAACAGACGACAGTGTGTTCTGGGAAGCTTTTAGCTCGGTGGTGCCCGCACTCATGAAGCTGTTCAACCCGGATGTGCTGGTTTCTCAGCTTGGAGTGGACACATTTCTGGCTGATCCTTTGGCCGCACTGGAATTTACCACCAACGGATTCTGCAGGGCCATCGCCTACCTGACGGAGCAAGGACTTCCTTGGGTGGCCCTGGGAGGCGGTGGCTACAACCCTTCCAATGTGGCCCGGGCATGGACATTGGCGTGGTCCATCATGAACGGGGTAAACCTGCCTGATGATCTTCCCAAGTCCATGGTGAAACCCCTGTCTGCTCTGGGCTTCCATGGGCAGAAGCTCCGAGACCCTGAACACCAAAGCCCATTGCAGGAGACATGCCGCCGCCGTATGGAAGAATGTGTGGAGCATTTGGAGACAAACGTCTATCCGAAAATTAGACAGGAGGATGTAATCTAAGAAATGCGTATCAGCGTGATTGATGGCCAGGGTGGAGGCATAGGAAGCACCATCATTAAGAAACTAAAGGAAGTCTTTGACGAATCAGTCGAGATTATTGCGCTAGGGACAAACGCCATTGCCACGACCCAAATGCTCAAGGCAAAGGCAAATCGGGGGGCTTCCGGAGAAAATGCCATTGTTCATATGGTTTTCCGATCCGATGTTGTTGTGGCTCCCTTGGGAATTATTGTGGCTCATGCCATGATGGGCGAGGTGACACCAAGGATTGCCGAGGCTGTGGCCACGTGCCCGGCAAAGAAGCTTCTCATCCCACTTACCCAGGAAAA
>MAXP01000350.1 GCA_001751085.1 Desulfobacterales bacterium C00003060
GGTAACGCATCTACATTTTTGTGTTTTTCCCAATTTCAAATTTCAAGTTTCAAATTTCACTGGCAAAATACAAGATCAACAAAGTGTAAACTACTTTTGACTTGTCGTGAAGGATGCCGCAAAAACAAACGTATCCCCCGCAGCATGCCCGCCGGGGCACAGGCCCTATGGGCCGGAGGCTGCGGAGAGCTTCAATCCAGGCGTTTTGTCCCACTACAGGCGGGCAGGCATAGATGGACAGAAATTCTAACACACTCCAGTACTGCAATGCTCCACAAATGCGGCGCAAGCCATTTCAAGAGGATGCATCCCTCAATGTGTGGATGCACCATGCCGGGTTAGTATATGGAATATGAAACTGATTTTCTCGTCATAGGAACCGGGATTGGCGGTCTGAGCTTTGCTTTAAAGGTGGCCAAATACGGGCAGGTGGCAGTGGTAACCAAGAAAGAAGCGATGGACACCTGTACAAATTATGCCCAGGGGGGTATCGCCTCGGTCTTCGGCCAGTACGACTCCTTTGATTTTCATATTCAAGACACCCTGGCATCCGGCGACGGGCTATGCCAAAGGGATGTTGTGGACATGGTGGTCAAGAGCGGGCCGGAACGAATCCGGGAGTTGATGAACTGGGGGATTGAGTTCACACTGGACAGTTCAGGCGACCTGGAGCTTGATCTTGGTTTGGAGGGGGGGCATTCGCAGAAAAGGATCGTCCATGCAGGCGATTTCACCGGCCATGCCATCGAACAGGGTCTGGTGGATCTTGCCCGCAAACACAAGAACATCAGTATCTTTGAAAACCATATTGCCGTGGACCTGATCACCTATTCCATGAGGATGAAGCGGGGGACTGTGACTGCGGCCCATGAAGACGTGTGCTGCGGTGCCTATGTGCTTAATACCAAAACCGATGATGTCCATACGTTTCATGCCAAAATGACGGTCCTGGCCACCGGTGGGGCCGGTAAAGTCTATCTCTACACAAGCAATCCGGATATAGCAACGGGCGACGGGGTCGCCATGGCCTACAGGGCAGGGACCCTGGTGGCGGATCTGGAGTTTGTGCAATTTCACCCGACGTGTCTTTATCATCCCGAGGCCAAGAGCTTTCTCATATCCGAGGCGGTCAGGGGAGAAGGTGGTGTGTTGATCGATTCAGGAGGCCACGCCTTTATGGAAGACTACAGCCCTATGAAGGACCTGGCCTGTCGGGACGTTGTAGCCCGCGCCATTGACAGTGAGCTGAAAAAGAGTGGGGACGACTGCGTGTTTCTGGACATCACCCAAAAAGAGCCTGACCTTGTACGGAAGCGCTTCCCGAATATCTATCAGAAGTGCCTTTCCTTTGGCATGGACATGGCCAAGGAGCCTATCCCCGTAGTCCCTGCGGCCCATTACCTGTGTGGGGGGGTGCTGGTAGACGCAGATGGCAAGACCGACATACAAAGGCTCTATGCCGTAGGCGAGACTTCATGCACGGGACTCCACGGCGCCAACCGTCTTGCGAGCAACTCCCTTCTTGAAGCCGCGGCTTATGCCCACAGGGCAGCAAAGCAGGCGGTAAAGGAACTGGAGTCCGTGAATAACGACGTTTGTCATGACCTTCCTCCGTGGGATCCTGTGGAAAGCACAGACAGCGATGATGCAATAGTGGTTTCCCACAACTGGGACGAGATCCGTCGCCTGATGTGGAACTACGTGGGGATTGTGCGCTCCAACAAGAGGCTGCTGCGCGCCAAAAACCGCATTGAGACCATCCAGAAAGAGATCCATCAATATTACTGGGATTTCAAGATTACGTCGGATTTGATCGAGCTGCGGAACATCGCCATGGTGGCAGAACTCATCATCCAGAGTGCCATGTTAAGGAAGGAGAGCCGCGGTCTGCATTACAATATCCAGTACCCTGAAAAGAATGATAAGTTATGGCTAAAGGATACTATACTTCGGCGGCCGTTTGTGGGATGAGCATCTGTTAGGGAAGTTTGGATTGCGGAAATGCGATTGCGGAGTTGAGAGATCGTAGTTGGCTAACGGGGCAACGGGCTAACCGCACAGCTTGCTATAGCTTTTCAGAAAAATACTTGCAAATTTGCGGGATGAATGGCCCTGATCACCCTGTCAAATTACGCTAAAATGATGTGCAGCTTAACTCCGCAATCCGAACTCCGCAATCCGAAATACTTTAGATTTCAGGCAGTCCGCGGACCAGCATCTCGGCCAGAGTCAGATTCACCCTAGGCAAGGTCTTGATCTTTGGCGCTACAAAGGCCATTTCCAGTGAGGCCAGCTCCCGGTAAAAAGCTGTTCTATCCACAACAGGCACATCTTCAAGATGCGAACAAAGTTCCTGGCACCTGGAACAGCCGGGAAACTTCATCTTCTTGCCGTCCGGTCTGACAAAGCTGTTGGGAACACCGTGCATACGGCAAATCATGGGCCGGTATTCGTAAAGCCGGCAAAGCCCGTTTTCGTTCAAGGGACACATAATGCGAGGCCGTTGGCCCTGAGCCAGGATAAAGCGGCATTGTGCGACGTACTCCACTCCTCTGTTCACAAAGTCCTGCTGTTTTTCATCAGGGCGAGATCTTATCCCCTTCCAGAGATAAGCCCATTCAATATAGGTGTGGTGCTGGAAATAGCTCACACAGCAATTGTCAGGACATCCCTGGCAGGAAAGGCCGATCTTGTCGGCCACTCGATCGTAAGCCTCCTCCATTTCGGCATAAAGCCGGGACAGCTTTACAAACAGGGTGGTTTTTGGGATTATGGACAAGGGCATCAATTTTTTGATTCGTTTATTAGTCGCTAACGAGTTGTTAGTCCCGGAAGAGGACTTTCTCCTTGGAAAGATTGTTTAGCAGAAAGGGGCTGGCGCGTCAATTCCCATTACGATCAACGTGAACTCGGCTGGAACCGTACAGCTCCCAAGGTCTAAGCAATGACCGTGCTGAACAGTATTGATTTTCTCCGCAAAATTTGTTACAAATTTAACCCTCCTTCAAGACTAAAACCGATCCGGGCAGCGAAAGAGGCCGATTATCTTTCCCTGGATCGACACTTCTCCGAATCCATACCGCTGGCTTTTATGTTTCTTGTTCTCAGGCCGAAGCTCAACGTGATCCTTATAATAATCTCATTTTTCGTTTTGTCCACCCCAGCGGCACTTTTTTTGAAGTTTTCTTTGACTTTCTTACACCATTTTGGTCAGATACCAGGGAATTTGAATAGGATACTTTCTCGTTAATCTTTGAATCGTATATATACCTCGAAAGGCCACAAATTCCGCTTTGTCGCTGGCCCTGAACATCAATAGCTGCGTTGCTCAGGCTTGCAATAGCCTGCTATTCCGAGCCTTCGCGCCTTGCTCTTGATGCTCATTGCTCACCGAAAAAACCTCAATTTATGACCTTCCGAGGTATAGTAGTCTGTGATTTTTCAGGAAGAAACCCAAATGTTTTCTATGAAGCAGGTATTGCGCATACTCTTGGAAAACATGTCGTTCCTATAACACAAAATCCTGATGATATCCCATTTGACCTTCGACATGACCGATATGCACGTTATTTGAATAATAGTGAAGGTCGCAAAGCTCTTGAAACAGATTTGAAAACACGTTTTCAAACGCTCGCAGGCAAGAGGACGAGGTTGCTTTGGTCATAACCATGTTTTGCAAGGGACGCGCAAAACCAGCGCGCCCTTGAAAACAAACGTTGGGCATAACAAACATTATTGGGAGTCAATTGTGTCATGAAACAAGGATTCGATTCAGATGACAAGAATCAAGAAACTGCTGAAAATCGACTCGCCGCACTGATAAAGGAGGCTGGCGATGAAGCCCGCGCGCGCAAGCGCGAAGCCCTGGCTTGGCATTTCGAGAAACTTCAGACTGTAATCGGCGAAGCGGTGTCCCGCCGGCAAGATTCTATAACGAGATGAAAGACATGCAAAGACCGAGGCTTATCGTTGTAGCTGGGCCCAACGGCTCAGGTAAAACGACAATCACCGAAAAGCTCTTGCGGCATGAATGGATGGAAGGTTGCGTCTATATCAATCCCGACTTCATTGCACAGCAAGAGTTTGGCGACTGGAATTCGCCAGAAGCTGTGGTCAAGGCCGCTAATCGAGCACAAGAAATGCGGGAAGACTGCCTGTCCAGCATGACCAGCATGGCAATCGAAACCGTGTTCTCGACACCGGAAAAGGTGGAGTTTGTTCAGCGAGCCAAAGTTGCCGGATTCTTCATTCGGTTATTCTTCGTTTGTACAAACGATCCGTCTATCAATGCCCAGCGGGTTGCCTTACGTGTTATGGAAGGTGGTCATGATGTCCCGATTTCCAAAATTATCAGTCGGTACTACCGGTCGATCGCGAACTGCGTCGAAGTGGTGCCATTGGTTGATCGTGTCTATTTCTATGACAACTCGGAAACGGACGCTGACCCTCTCCTAATGTTCAGGGTAATCAGTGGAAAGATTGCCAAGATCTATACTGACTTGGCGCCTTGGGCGCAAAATATTGCCGATTCACTTCCGGAGTCATGAATCCGGCGACAGTTTGCTTAAGGCCGAATTCAAGACTACTGGAAGTACAGAAACGATCTTAAAAATGCCCATGGGGATAGGGAGGCGCCTCACAGCGCCCCCCTCCCACACCACCGTGCGTACGGGTCCGTACCGGCGGTTCGGCTGGTCAGGTAAAATAGGATGCATACGCGCCTGCTATTCCTGTTCTGCTGGGCTTATGGAAATCATGACGCTATGGACATTTCAGCGACTGCTGCAATGTGCCCATAAGTGTAACCGTTCACAGGTTCAGGGTTCAACGTTCAGGGTTAGGGAACAGACTGAAATTGGATCCCCAAAAGAGCCTCGTAAACAATGCGGGTTTTGTCACAACATTGCCAGGTTCCAGATTTGTGGGGATGTGGAAGCGGTCGGTTTTCCTCTACAAAACGTTTACAAAATGGCGTATGGTGATGAGAATACAACC
>MAXP01000351.1 GCA_001751085.1 Desulfobacterales bacterium C00003060
GTTGAAATCCGCACGTACACATGGGGAATCTGTTCCTGAGCCACTTTATCGTCCTGTGGTCTGCCAAGTATAGTATTTCGGATTTTGGATTTTGGATTGCGAATTGCGGACTTAAGTTGCACATCATTTTAACGTAATTTCACATGGTTATCAAAACGATTCATCCCGCAAATTTGCAGGTATTTTTCTGAAAAGCTATAAGTGATCTCATGCTCAAGGACTCTATTCTGTGGGATGATATCACCCCTGAAGATCCGCCTGAAACGATGCCGGAAATAGACGTTTCTACTTGTAAACCATCAGATATAGGCGAAGTTTAAGATATGCCTGAAACGATTTCACTTGCTCGTGGAACCGTTCCTGCTTGTAAACGTGACGGTTTCCCAATGCTGAGAATTAATGGACGTTCACAGTGCGTGGTCGAATATCTTGATCGTTGTATTGGCCAGGAAAAAATCGTTGATGTGATAAAACAAAGAGAAACATTTTATTACGTGTTTGCCAATGGCTATCAATTGCCTCTTTTGTGTTCTTGTTGCAATGGGCCTATGGTCATTCGGGATTTGACAAAGACACGTCGGAACATGCTCGGTCGCCGGTTAGTGGCCATGGCAATGGTGACGAAAAGGTATGAGGATGGCCGAGAATTGGAGGAATTGATCCTCGAATTTTCAAAAAAGGGACTGTTATCGAGAAAGGAAGGAACCGGCGTATCTTTTGAAGTAGCAGTTCATCTCAAACACCCGGCAAAGCGCTCAGGGGCGAGCATTACAGCCACAAGTCGTGGTCGAAAAAAGAAAAATGCCCCTCGCAAAAAAAAACCTAAGAAATAAAACTTTTTTGCGGAAATCACTGCTTAACGGGGCATAGCGAATGGGGCTTTCGGGGAGGAAAAATCGGTGGAGCAGATCCTCGGCAAGGAAGTCGGAGGGTGGAGACGCAAACACGGGTGGAAATGAAATGGAGACTCAAGCGATAAAAAGAGTGTTAGAAGCAGTGTCTTGTGGCCGTAAAACCGTAGACCAGGCACTTGAACAACTGAAGCGACTGCCTTTTGAGGATATCTCTTATGCGTGTGTGGATCACCACCGATCCTTGAGAAAAGGCTTCCCGGAAGTAATTTTCGGTGAGGGCAAATCGGTGGAGCAGATCCTGGGAATTGTGGGGGCCATGGTGGACCAGAAAGACACGGTTCTGATCACCAGGGTGTCTGTTGAAAAGGCAAGACCCGTAGTCGAAAAATATGCCAATGCTGTCTATCACCCAGAGGCCCGCATGCTGGTACTTGCGAGTAAGCCGATAGAACCTGCGGGTAAGGGACTGATTATGGTGATTTGCGCCGGCACTTCAGACATTCCGGTAGCACAGGAGGCCCTAATAACGGCAAAGACCATGGGCCACCGGGTGGAAAGGCTTTACGACGTGGGGGTATCAGGAATCCATCGACTTATGCTGCAGGAGCAATTCTGGCACGAGGCATCGGTCTTTGTTGTGGCAGCCGGCATGGAAGGGGCGCTTCCCAGTGTTGTAGGCGGTCTTGTTGACAAGCCGGTCATTGCCGTTCCAACCAGTATTGGCTACGGGGCGAGTTTTGGCGGGATCACAGCTCTTCTGGGGATGCTCAACAGTTGCGCCTCGAATGTATGCGTTGTAAACATCGACAATGGCTTTGGGGCAGGATATACTGCAGCGGCGATTAACTCTCTGGCAAACACCTAACATGTGCGTTCTTTTCTGGTTCTTCGTGGATTAGTGTGAAAACAATTCAATTTTACTTGACAGTCCAAAGTTCTTTTAACGCATTGATATTCTTGGTGTTGATTCATTCGTAACGTCATTCCGGCGAAAGCCGGAATCCAGAATAATTCCACCAGCATAATGAAGCTGGATGCCGGATCGAGTCCGGCATGACGGCAGAACTTTGGACTCTCAAGTTAGCTAAATTGCGGATTTCACACAAATCCACGATGAGCCTCTTTTCTTCAGTTGATTTGATAATGCAGGTTATTGAGAAGATACGCATAAACTAGTGAATGAAGGATGCCTAATAGTCTTATCGTTTTTATCCATGCGGTAATCATTATTGGATTCACGATTCGTGTCATCATGATGCGCAGGCCGGTCGGCGTTACACTGGCCTGGCTCATTCTGATCTTTGTTCTGCCGTTGGCGGGCGCCATAATGTATTTGCTTATCGGAGAAAGGCACCTGGGCAGACAGCGAGTAGCGCGCGAAGCAGCGCTCCGGGTTCATTACGGGCAATGGCTTCAGAATCTGCCCCGGAACGCTGTAGCGGATT
>MAXP01000352.1 GCA_001751085.1 Desulfobacterales bacterium C00003060
AATTTGAAATTAGGTAACGCATATACATCTTTGTGTTTTTCCCAATTTCAAATTTCAAATTTCACTGCCAAAATTCAAGATCAACAAAGTGTAAACTACTTTTGAGTTGTCGTGAAGGATGCCTCACCGTATCCTTAAACTCCGCCGCCCAGGAAAATTCTGAGAAACAGCTTCATGGTAGGGACCAGGATCCAGTTCAGCGAGTTAGTCAGAAGCAAAACGATGACGAATATCATTCCGAAGCGTTCCAGCCGTTCCAGTTGTGCGGCTTGGGCCGGAGGCAGGAGGCCTGCCAGAACTCGACCGCCGTCAAGGGGCGGGATCGGAATCATATTGAATATGGCAAGGATGACATTGATCACCACACTGTATTGGAGCATTGCAGCCAGGGCCAAGAAAGCGCCGGAAAAAAACGAGTGGCCCCACCATGGACTGACATAGACCAGTCCCCTGTACACCATACCACTCAGCAAGGCACATAAGATGTTGGCTGCAGGGCCGGCCACGGCCACTAAAATCATATCACGCCGTCGATTAGCCAGGTTGTTGAAATTGACCGGAACCGGCTTTGCATACCCGAAAATAATGGGTGACCTGAAAAGAAAGAGCATCAAGGGGAAAATAAAGGATCCCATAACGTCAAGATGCTTGATGGGATTCAGGGTTAACCTTCCAGACCATTTTGCTGTGGGGTCTCCCAACCGATAGGCTACCCAGCCATGGGCCACCTCGTGAATGGTGACGGCAAACAGCAGTGGCACGATCATGACTACCAACTTGCCGATATCAAAACCATGAATCATAGTCACACTACACTTTCCAGCTCTTCCGCACAAACTCTACCTCTTCTGTGCGGGACCTGACCTCGCCGTTCAAGCGTGCATCAAGAAGGCTATCCAGGATCTCACGGTATATGGGACCAGGTTTAAAGCCCATCTCCTTAAGATCCTTGCCACTCAGCAATGTTTTTGTTGATCTTAACAGGGTTATGTAATTGGAAACGGCTCGCTTGATCGACTTGCGAGTGGTGCTTGCCATCATGAATAGCAGGGTCTCTGTATGAAACGGGCGAAGTTTCTTGTAAAGGTCACTGTTTCTGATTGTTTCTTGAGAGGCCATCCATTTCATGCACGCCTCTGCCTTTATCCTCTCATTGATCAAAAGCTTCCTGTGCCGATGGGTCAGTTCAAGGTGGTCACATAAGGGCACTGCAATACCCTCATCGAGGTGTTTAATAAGGGCCAGAAGATAGACCATCCACTTTTGAAAGGGCTCCTCTATAAAAAGCAGGTTGTGCCAGGTGAGAACCCCCTCAACCGAGTGGAGCAGTGCTTCCATGTCCGAATTGTAGACCATTTTCGGATGTATTGCCTTCAGCAGATTGAATTTGCTTAGGCGCCGCAGGGCCATGACAGGTTTGTCTTCCTCTAAGATCTGTCGCAGTTCGGAAAACAGCCGTCGTCCGCTCAGCTTCCCGAAAAAACCCATTCTAACTGCATTTTCGATTAACCCAGAGGTAAGTTTTCCTATCTTGAACCCGAACCTCTGCTCAAACCGAACGGCACGAAAAGCCCGGGTGGGATCCTCCACAAAGCTGAGATTGTGCAAGACGCGGATCACTTTCTGCTTCAGATCTTTCTGTGCCCCAAAAAAATCCATCAGCGTGCCGAATCCGCCGGGATTGAGTTTTATGGCCAAGGTATTGATCGTAAAATCCCTTCGATACAGATCGAGCTTTATGGAACCCATTTCCACTGTCGGAAGCGCCCCGGGTGATTCGTAGTATTCAAGCCGCGTGGTGGCTACGTCGATCTTCCGGCCGTTCTGAAGGATCACCACAGCGGTTCTGAACTTTTCGTGAGACCGGACCCGGCCGCCAAGAGAGGCAGCCAGGGTCTTGGCAAATTCGATCCCGTCACCTTCAATGACAACGTCAATGTCAAAATTCTCCTGACACAAATGGATGTCCCTGACAAAACCGCCCACGGCATAAGCATTGTATCCAAATGAATCAGCAACTTCTCCAACTGCTATCAGGAGCTCGATTGTTTTTTCAGGAAGTCGTTCTGTGAGTAATCCCGTCACATTCCTTTCACGGGCACTGCCCCCCTCCACAGCAAATTCAGGAATACGAGCAGGTTCACTCACAAGGACATTCAGCAGGTCGGTCCTTGTAATGACGCCTGCCACAACGCCATTCTCCACTACAGGAAGCAAACGCTGTCTATTGCCTATGATTTTTTCCTGAATTTCCGAAAGCGGCGAATCAGGACTCACGGTATTGATCCCTGTGGTCATGTATTCACGTACCTGTAGGTGCCCGAGCTTATGATGGATGGCTTTCTCTATGACCTGACGGGAGATGAGGCCAACAAGCTCATCAGACTCCTTCACAACAAGCACATTCACGTTGTAACGGGTGAGAAGATCGTGGGCTTTCCTTAGGATCACACCTGCTTCCACGTGTATGGCAGGGGTGGACACGAGATCTCTGGCAGATCGTTGAGGATTGATGAATTCGTACAATACACCAAAGAGCTTCTCTTCAACCTGGATCAAGGTTTGTCCTCTGACGGTAGCTGAGGCCGCTGAGGGGTGGCCGCCACCGCCAAAAGCCATGGCAACCTTCCCTACGTCGACCTCCGGCAGGCGGCTTCGAGCAACTACATATACTCGATTCTCCATGCTGGCCAAGGCAAAAATCACGTCCAGATTCTGCATATCCCTCAGTTTGTGTACCAGGAGGGCAAAATCCCCTATATAGGTATCACAAGAGAGCCTGCTGACAGCCACGTCAATACCATTTATCGTGTTGTGGGTAACCCCCTCAATCATTTCGCTTAAGAGACCGACCTGTTCGGGCGTCATTTCCCGTGTGATTATGTCTGAGACCACGTTCAGATTGGCTCCCTTGGAAAGAAGATAGGCCGCCGCAAGGTAATCGTCTTCTGTTGTGGATCTGAATGTAAAAGACCCTGTGTCTTCGTAAAGCCCCAGAGCCATGATAGTGGCTTCTTCAGGAGTAATGGGGATTTCCTTGTGACGCAGGATCTTTGTCAGGATGGTGACCGCTGCACCGGTCATCTGAGTCACCTCGACGGTGCCGGAGATGTCATCGGGCATTGGTGGGTGATGATCATATATGTGGACTTCAAGGCCGGGGCGGTGGACTATATCTGCAAACTTGCCAATGCGACTTGCTTGACGCGTGTCGACCAATACGAGACGACTTATGGCATTAAGATCAATATCCTTGATCTTAACAATATTGTACATGTACACCATGGATGTTACAAAAAAGTCTCTCAAGTGTTTTTCCTGGGAGCCCGGAAAGACAACAAGGGCACCTGGATATAGCTTTTGGGCTGCCAGCATAGAGGCAAATGCGTCAAAATCCGCATTGATATGAGTGGTGATGACAGTGAGGCCTGTTGATGACCTCCAAGAGGTGTCCTTTTTTGCAGCCATCTCACACTCAGTGCGACTGTTCCCGCAGCAATTTATATGCCTCCACTATCATCCGGGCGGCTATGTCGATTTGTGCCTCAGTGTTTTCCCGGCCAAGCGTAAGCCGAATAGCACCGCGACCTGTTTCCTCAGGGACCTGCATGGCGACAAGCACATGGGAAAGTTGCACTGAACGGTCATGGCAGGCCGCGCCTGTGGAGGCGCAGATTTCGGGTATGGCATCAAGGATGGTTGAGCCGTTAACACCCGGCAGCGAGACATTCAGAGTGTTGGGAAGACGGGCTTCCGGGTGTCCATTTTGCACAAGGCCGGGTATGTCTTGAGCAAGGAGGGTATGAAGCCGGTCTCGCAGACGGCCTATACGCTCGGCATCAACTGACATCCGCTCACGGGCAAGGGCACAGGCCTTGCCCAAGGCAACTGAGAACATGACGTTTTCCGTGCCGGCCCTCCGGCCGGATTCCTGGCCGGCACCATGCATGAAAGGCTCTATCCTTAAACCGTCTTTTATGAAGAGGGCCCCAATCCCT
>MAXP01000353.1:0-2194 GCA_001751085.1 Desulfobacterales bacterium C00003060
ACCAACTTGCGCTTGTGTTGCAGACGGGATTCTGTGGTCCGCAACTAACCGATGAACAACGTCTGGAAGCGTTCTCTTGGGTTGAAGAACACATTGATGCTGCTATTGATTATACCGGCCTGATCATGACCGATAGCATGCTCGGCAGGCTGGCCACCTGGCGTGCTGGTCGTACAGAACAAGATGATACCCAATTCGCCGATTATGTCTTCAGTGATTGGCTTGAGAAGCTTAAGAGTGCTGCACCAATACGGACAGGTGAATCCCCTCACGAGACGATTTGGTCGTTTCTGGAGGGCATGATGATGGCAGAGTGCGAGGAGAAGCTGTGGGGCGTTGCGGAACCGAGGGGTTCCTATGGAGTTGAGATTCCCGATCCAGAAATATTCGATCGCCTTGTTGGACTCAGTCAGAACTTTATCAAAAGGGTTGAAGGTTTTTTTCGGCCCGAAAGGTTCCAATTTTTGCGGCCATTACAGCCTGCTGTTGCCCTTGGTGCGCTTGGAACCCCGGAGCAGGACCGAATGGAGGAGCCCCTGCCTGAGTTGCATGGCAATTTGTTGGTGATAGACCTGGATATGCCCGAGGATGGCGGTCGGGTCTATTTGCTTTTGCCTCAGCACGAAATCAAATCCGATGAATCCGACAAACTGGAACAATACCTGAAATGTTTCAAGACCTTTGGAAAGTATTGGCAAGCAGGCATAATATTCGGTGCTAACCTGCCCCAAACCTGGAAACCTGACTCGCTTTCGAGAACACCCGAACCGATCACACAGTATGTCCCCAAGCAAACCGCGGCAATTCTCATAGGTCTTTGCAGCGACGAAGAGCTTTTGGAAAAGGCTATTGCCTTGGTCTGTGAAGGGAAAGAATGTACAGAAGAATCAATATTGTGGATTCTGTACCGGCCTGCCAGGAAGCACGCTGAACTGGAATAGGGGGTTGCAGTCTGTCCATAGGGGCCTTGGCCAAACTCGCGGCCCCGGTAGTTCGATGCCGAGAAAGGGTTGCGGTATTTAAGGAATGAAGAAACTGAGCTCTCAAGAAACAAAAAGGCTCTTGGAGGAACTTCGAGCCCTGCAGAAGCCTTCCACAAAACTCACCAAGGAAGACTATCGGAATTTGGCAGCAGCCGACAAGAACCGCGAGGTTTTTCAGGTCAAGCGAGCCTTCGAGAAACTCAGAGAGAGTCTGGTTGCAAAATGCCGCAGGACCGGAAGTCTTTGCAAGTTTTTGCCTTATCAGCTTATTCCCCTCCACATTTCTACTGGAATAGAATATCAGCCAAAAGAGCATTTTGCTCTACTGGTTGAGCGGTATCGGGGGCAGCAACGCTGGCTATGGGCCACAAGCAAAAAGAAAAGAGCCCAAAACAATCTGCGCCGCCTTGCCAGAGTTGACGATACGAAACATCTGGTGACAATTCCTAAGAAGTGTATTGATAATATTGATTTTTCAAGGATGAAGGATGGGGTTCGCACTGTCAACACGGAACAAGATTATGATACTTTATTGGAATCGTCGAGACGCCGTGTTCCCGAAAAGGAGACTTTTTTGGCCGCACACTGGAAGTTCTATTATGTCCCCCACGGGTCGGACCCGGAGGGCCCGGAACGGTTCTGGGGTAGTGTGCCAGACCGGATACTGGCAAAGACAGTGGATCTGGTTTCGCGATGAAAGGGCATCTTCTCATGGATGAAGCCTTCTATGAAGACTTGTTCAACCATTTTCGTTCGGTGGCCTACAGGGTTGCACCTGAGGTTGCATCAGACAAAAATTTGTGCAGAGAGATATTTCATGAAAAGGTACTTTTTCCCAAAAAAGTCAGTGACATAGGGCAGGCGGTTGCAAGAATCAGGGGGCACGGTCTTACTTTTCCTTCTCCAAAAGCCTACAGCAACTGGCTCTATACCATCTTCAAAAATGCTGTATTGGAGAACCCGCGGGTGGAGAACCGGGAAAAGAAACGTCTCGTTAATGTTGCGGAAGGGGATCTTGATCGTTTCCCTGATCTACATCCAACCCCCCCCAGGGAAAACCCTCCTTATCTCCAGGAACGTACCAGAGGGTTATTGGATGAATTTTCGCGGGAAGAAAGGCGCCTTCTGTCATTAAGATATACAGCGAACAAGACCATGGAGGAGGTGGGCAAATTCCTCAACATATCCACATCAACGGTCTCTCGCTGGGA
>MAXP01000353.1:2200-2737 GCA_001751085.1 Desulfobacterales bacterium C00003060
GAGGAGAAAGACCAGCTTCATGTACTGGAGGCCTTTCTCTCTCACATTGGTCCATAAGGTGAAGGCAATGCGTGGAGATAACCGTAAAGAGATAGAAGACTGGGTGACGGGTTGGTGGCGTTCGCCTGAACGGCCAGGCCAGATTGAGAAAGGCCAGGTGTGGACAGTATTTGCCCCGGGGGCAGATCCGGAGGCCGAGGGGACAATGGTGTGCGTACTCTCAAAGGATGACGATTATGTATACGTTATCCCCTTGCATAACAACCTTGAAGCCGCAACGGGCTGCGAGCCGGTCATAAGGGGCGCGTCCCTGCCGTATGCTCCTGCACTGGTAGCAGTGGTGGAACTGGGCCTTCTGCTTTCTGTTGAGGCACTTACCAGGGCACGGTTTCTCGGCACACTGAGCCGGGAACACATGGACCTGATTGAGACTGCATTTCTTGAATTTCGCAAGATTGTCGGGGCCCTCACCCAGCTCCAAGTAAAGGAAGGAGAATGTCATCCGGAACCAGTGCCCCAGGACGACCTGGAAAGGGC
>MAXP01000354.1 GCA_001751085.1 Desulfobacterales bacterium C00003060
ATGGGATGATAGGGCTGAAAAGCAGACACAAAGTGTTGGGGGCGAAGCCCCTGAGTCCAGAAGGAATTCTTATCATTTGACACGATGCAGCTTATGACGATCCTTGCCATGGTGAAAGCCCCGGTGCCTGCCCTGGGCAGGATTACCATCTCCCTGATTCAGGAGACCGGAAGGATATCTATCTTTTTTTTCAGGGGTTTTTCTCTCATTTTTTCCCTTCCCTTGCAGATATCCAAGATAATCGAGCAGGTCTACTTCATAGGTATGAAGTCCGTCTTTGTTATCTGCCTCACAGGGGCATTTACGGGGATGGTCCTCGGTCTTCAGGGGTATTATAGCCTGGTAAAGTTCGGTTCAGAAGGTTTGCTTGGTGCAGCCGTAGCCCTCTCGCTGATCCGTGAAATGGGTCCGGTATTGGCCGCTATCATGATAACGGCCAGGGCCGGATCGGCCATCGCCGCAGAGATCGGAATAATGCGGATCTCTGAACAGATCGACGCCCTGGAAACCATGGACATCAATCCGATACGGTTCCTTGTCAGCCCCAAAATCGCCGCCTCTTTGATCAGCTTCCCCCTGCTCACCGCTCTTTTTGACGTGGTAGGAATCTTCGGCGGCTATTTGACCGGTTCACTCTTGCTCGGGGTCAACCCCGGGATATACTTTTCCCGTGTGGAATCAAGCGTTCTTACACAGGATATTACAGGAGGATTCATAAAGTCGATTGCCTTTGCCATCCTGGTTGTTACTATCTGTTGTTACCAGGGCTACTACACCCATACCCGTACCGAAGGGTTCGGGGCAAAGGGGGTGAGTCTTTCAACCACTTCAGCGGTAGTCATTTCCTGCGTCCTAATCCTGATTGTAGACTATGTGCTGACATCATTCCTGCTGTAGATTGCCCATGAGTCAAGCACTTATCCAATTCGAAAACGTCTTTAAGAGGTTTGGCGCCAACCATGTCCTTAAAGGTGTCAATCTCAGCATTTACAGGGGGAATATCACCACTGTCATAGGAAAAAGCGGCTGTGGCAAAAGCGTGCTGCTCAAGCACATCATAGGCCTTATTGAACCTGATTCAGGCAAGATCCTGTTCCAGGGACAGTCCTTTTCGCAGATGAAAAAGGCTGAGAAAAAGGCCTTGAAAAAAAAATACAGTTACATGTTTCAGGGCACAGCCCTTTTCGATTCAATGACCGTGTTTGAAAATATAGCCCTGCCCTTGAAGGAGGGTACATCTTTGCCGAAAGGAAAGATCGAAAGACGAGTCAGGGACAAGATGCAACAGCTCGACTTGCACGAAATCGACGACAAATACCCTTCTCAGCTCTCCGGGGGCATGAAAAAGAGGGTGGCCCTTGCGAGGGCACTGGTCACAAACCCTGAGATCGTCCTGTTTGATGAACCGACGACCGGGCTCGACCCGATCCGCAAGAACGCGGTACACAGCATGATCTCCGAATACCAGAAAAGGTTCGGGTTCACGGGTGTGGTGGTCAGCCACGAGATACCGGACATTTTCCATATCTCACAGTGCGTTGCCATGCTGAACAATGGCCGGATTATTTTTGAGGGAAGTCCTGAGGAGATCCGGCAGGTCTCTAACCCGATCGTGCAACAATTCATCCATGGCCTGCAAACCAGGCTCGACGATCCATAATGAGGGGAAGCGGAATTGAGGCAAAACACGCTCTATGAATTCCGTGTCTGTTAATTCGACGGAGGAGTCATGAAACGGTTGTCCATAGAAACGGCGGTCGGCATCTTTGTGCTCATCGGAATTGTGTGCGTGGGATACCTTACCATCCGGCTCGGAGAGATGGAATGGATCGGAGACAACGACTATCCCCTCTACGCCTGCTTTCAGTCGGTCTCCGGCCTCAAGACCGGGGTAACCGTGGAAATGGCGGGAGTTCAGATCGGTCGGGTTGATACCATCTCCCTGGACCCGGAAAGACAGATAGCCGTAGTCAAGCTGAAGATCCGAAAAGAGATTATCTTGACCGATGATGTGATAGCCTCGGTAAAAACTTCGGGACTGATAGGAGACAAGTATATCGCACTCACCGCAGGCGGCTCGGACCTGGTCCTAAAGCCGGGCGACATGATCACTGAGACCGAGTCTGCAGTTGATTTAGAAGAGTTGATCAGCAAATACGCCTTTGGCGAGGTTTGAAATTGTTTTTTTCTGAAAAGCGATATCTGGAACGAAAAAACTATGAGAAGGACTGTTTCCGCTCTTTCTATACTCCTGATTGGCATGATCTCTGTGGCCCATAGCGCACAGCCGCTTGATTCACTAAAGAGATCCATGGACCAGGGCATCGTCATTCTAAAAGACCCCCGGTATCAGGACGCCACCGACAAGGAATTGCAAAGGGAAAAAATGTGGGAAACCATCCAGAAGATCTTTGACTTTACGGAGATCGCTAAACGGACCCTTGCCCGAAACTGGAGGAATTTCACACCGCAGCAAAGACAGGAATTCACAGATCGCTTTGCTGAATTGCTCAAGAATACATATCTTAACAGAATACAGGGGAAGTTCGAGGATGAAAAGGTCATTTATCTAAGCCAAGATATGATCACTGACTCCAAGGCCCTGGTAAAGACCAAGTTACTCAGGAAGAACAAGGAAATTCCCATAGACTACAGCATGCGGCTACGAAATGACACATGGAGGATTTACGATGTGAGGGTAGAGGGAGTGAGCATGGTAAAAAACTACCGGACCCAGTTCAACAAGATCCTGCTTAACGGATCACCGGCAAAGCTGATCGAACGATTGAAAGAGAAGCTTGAGCTGTTAAAACAGGCAAAGGAGGAAAGAATCAGTTGAAGTGTCTAACACTGGCGCTCCTACTTCTTGCCTTTTCTTCAGTTGGGCCTGCTGACGGACTTGCTTCCGTCCCTATATCTGCTTCGTCAAATGCGTCATTTGATCACAACAAGGAAACGACCCTTGCCGTATTAGACCGGACCCAATCGAACAGTGTGGACGTGAATGAGGATTTTCTCGATGACGATCTCGATTTTCTGGAAGATGAGCCTGAAGAAGAGGTAGTACAAGTGGCAGACCCCCTATCTCCCTGGAACCGAATCATGTTCCACTTCAACGACAAGTTCTACTTCTGGCTCCTAAAGCCTGTTGCAAGGGGATACAGGGCCGTGACGCCAAAGCCGGTTAGAAACGGTGTACAAAATTTCTTCTACAACCTTGCCACGCCCATCCGCATGGCAAGCTGCATCCTGCAGGGAAAGGTGCGTAAGGCATGGATGGAATTGGCCAGTTTCTTGACAAACAGTACGGCAGGGGTCCTTGGCTTTTTGGACCCGGCCAAGAAATACCCTATGCTGAATACGACCGAGGAGGACTTGGGCCAGGCCCTTGCAAGTTACGGGATCGGTAACGGATTTTACATTGTGTGGCCAATCCTGGGCTCCTCCACTTTGCGCGACTCCGTGGGGATAATCGGGGATTGGTTCTTGTATCCAGTAACCTACGTAAGACCCTTCGGGGCGTCCATGGGGATCAAAACCGTCGACGCTGTGAACCAGACTTCATTGCGGATCGGCGATTACGAGTCTCTGAAGGATGCGGCCCTTGAACCATATGAGGCGTTTCGCAATGCCTATATTCAGTACCGTAAAAAGAAAGTGATGGAATAGGCGGAACAGGATGCTTAAGTCATACTCTGCCACTCATACAATTGATAGTACAGCCCCCTCCTGATCATCAGTTCATCGTGGGATCCGACTTCTCTGATACGCCCCCTGTGAAGGACGATGATACGGTCGGCGTGCCGTATAGTGGAAAGCCGGTGTGCCACAACAATGGCCGTGCGGTTTTTCATGAGTCTCAAGGTTGCCTCCTGTATTAAGCGTTCCGTCTCTGTATCCACACTTGAGGTCGCCTCGTCAAGGATCAGAATCTCGGGATCTCGAGCAAGGGCCCTGGCAAAGGCCAGTAGTTGACGCTCACCGGATGACAGGGTGCGGCCCCCTTCTGTCAGTACTGTATCGAGCCCGTGAGGAAGGCCTCCAATCAATCGATCAAGATTGCATGCGGCACAAATGCTTTTGACGTGTTCGGGCACAAGTCTCCGGTTTCCTTCCGTAATATTGTTTCGAATACTGTCCGCAAACAGAAAGACATCCTGGGAAATCAAGGCCATACGAGCACGCAGCGCCGCCTTGGGAAGCTCGCGGATATCAAGGTCGTTGATCCGGATTCCCCCCTTGATCGGATCATAGAAACGTTCAAGAAGATTGATGAGGGTCGATTTGCCGGCCCCGGTTGGCCCCACAATAGCCACAGTCTCACCCTGGCGAACCGAAAAGGAGATATCTTTGAGGACCCAGTCTTTTCCCGCATAGGAAAACCAGACTTTATCAAAGGAAATGCGCCCTCGGCTGTCCTCTCCTGTGAGTTCACCATCCAGCCACCCCCCCCCCNNGCTGTCCTCTCCTAGGAGTTCACCATCCGGCCAAGCCCCCCCCGCCACATCTGATATCCGACTGTCGATCTTTGGTTCGGGAATCCGCTGCTCGTTATCAAAAAGCAGAAAAATTCGCTCAGAGGAGGCCATGGCTGACTGCATGATATTGTATTTTTCCGCAATGTCACGAATCGGCCTGAAGAACATCCTCATATAGGCGATGAACGCCACCAGCGACCCCAGTGTGAGGCTTTCGGAAAGGACATGCAGTCCGCCGTACCAGATGACCAGGGCCGTAGTCACTGAGCCTAACACTTCGATGACCGGCATGAACACGGCAAATATGTTGATCTGCCGCATGCCTGCCAGGTAGTTTTCATGGTTGAGTTTGCGAAAGCCTTCGTAGCTTCTTGTCTCCTGCGAGAACAACTGGATGATACGAATGCCATCAAAGGTTTCCTGCAGCCTTGAGTTGATCTGAGCGATCTTAACCCGGAGATCACGAAACGCGTCCCGGGCCAAACGGCTGAAGTAGGCCGTGGCCAGGAAGATAAACGGAAGCATCAAGAAACAAATCAGCGCAAGTCGCCAGTTCATGACAAGAAGTGCCACCGTAATGCCAAGCAGCAGAAATATATCCTTAAAAAGCACTGTGATAATAGAAGTGAACAATTCATGGAGGTTCTGAGTGTCACTCGTAACCCGGGTAACCAGGCGTCCTACGGGATTCTTAGTGAAAAATGCCATTGAAAGGTCTTGGACGTGTTCAAAAAGTCTCAATCTCAAATCGTGCATGATGGATTGGGCGGCATATTCCATGATGATTACATGGCCAAAGCTGAAAACAAAATGGCAAATGACAACCGCAACAAAAATCAGGGCAATGAGGGTCACGCCCTCATAATCCCCCGCCCTGAGATGCTTGAGGTCAGCCCTGTCAAGGTTGGAAAGATCCTCGTAGAGGATCATTGCGTAAGGCCACCGAACCTCAAATAACCGGGAATACTTACTGACCACCCTTTCAACTTCCGGCCTATGCAGGTCGGCGACATAGTACCGCCGTCGCTCTGTAACGCCAAGCCCGTCATCCTGGATGTCGATGTCCTGCACAATGTACCGGTCAATGGCTGTCTTCGTGAGATAGGGAAGCGCCAGGTCAAGTACCGTAATGGCTGTAACGAGCCCGATAGAAAGCAAGAACAACAATCTGTATGGGCGGACGTATGAAAAGAGCCTCCTGAGCATCCTCACGTTGTATGGCTTGCCCAGTTGATCCTCTTCAAAATATCCGTAGTCAATTCGCATAGGTTTCGTTATTTGTTATTCGTTTCACGTTATTTGCGGTTCAGTTCCTCTTCAACCTCCTGCCAGCGATACATCCTGCTATAATACCCCTCTGTGGCCATTAGTCTCTCGTGGCTGCCAGACTGGATCATATGTCCTGATTCCAGCACGATAATAAGATCAGCGTGTCGCACATGGCTGAGTCTGTGTGAAACCATCACAACGGTCCGTTTGGGTGAAAGGCCTCGAATCGTGGACTGGATCAGACCAGCGGTCTGTGTATCCACCTGACTCAGGGCGTCATCCAAGATCAGGATAGGCGCTGACACAAGAAGTGCCCGTCCAAGAGCAAGGCGCTGCTTTTGACCGCCGGAGAGCATAACCCCCTTTTCTCCAATAATCGTATCAAATTGATCTGGGAAGCCCATGATGGCCTCATATAAATGGGCTGCACGAGCAGCCTGTATCATGTCTTTATCAGAGGCATTCTCCCTGGCAAAACACAGGTTTTCTCGGATAGTGCCGGAAAAGACGAATGCGTCCTGCGTGACGACTGCCATGTGCGATCGCAGCATCTGGAGCGGCACCTGACGGATGTCCGTCCCATCTATCAGAAGCCGTCCCTCAGTTACCTCAAGCAGCCTTGGAATCAGGTTGCAAAGGGTAGTTTTGCCACTTCCTGTGGGTCCAACCAGGCCGAGAGTCTGGCCTGATCTTATTGAAAATGAGAGCTTTGAAAGGGCACAATGCTGACCTGAGGGATACTTGAAACCGAGTTCATCAAAAACAATGTCTCCCCTAAGGGGTTTCACCACACTTGACCTCTTGGGACCGGCAATCCCAGGCCTGGTTTCCAGGATCACGTTTATCCTGTCCAGAGAAGCAGCTCCTCGCTGGATCAGGTTCATGACCCATCCCATCGCCATCATGGGCCAGGTGAGAAGACCCAGATAGCTTATAAATGCCACGAAATCACCCGGCGTAATCGTGAGATCAATGGTCTGTCGGCCGCCCAGATACAGCACAATAGCCACGCTCATGTTTGAAAAGAACATCATCCCGGGAAGAAACACTCCTGTAATCCGGACCAGCCGAAGATTCCTGCCCAAATATTCTTTTGAGATTTCCGAAAGCCTCTTGGCTTCTGCCCCTTCCCGATTATAGGCCTTCACAACCCGGATGCCGGCAAAACGTTCTCTGACCACCTCGGTCAGATTAGAAAAGGATGCCTGAACATCCTTATACAAGTGATGCATGCGGTGACTTAAGACACGCGCCAGCACCACAATAATCGGCATAGGCAGAACAGCAAACACAGTAAGGGTGACGTTGATGTAGAGCATAAAACCAATGGAGGAAAGGCCCAGAACAACCGCATCAGTGAGAGCTACCATCCCCATTCCCACGGCCATCCTGACATGCTGGACGTCATTTGTGGCATGGGCCATCAGGTCACCGGTCTTGGTCTCATCAAAATAGGATGGAGACATGGTCTGAATATGGAAAAAGAGGCGGTTTCGTATCCCCTCCTCCACCCGTCGCGAGGTTCCTATGAGACAACGCCGCCAAGAGAAGCGAAAGATCCCGATCAACACGGCAATGCCCGCAATGTAGAGACCATAACGAAGGAGCCTTGTGCCCGTCACGCAATAGCATGCAAGGTCATCCACAGCCCATTTGATGATGCGAGGGATAAAAAGTTGAAGGATGTCAACCACAAACAGGGAAAAAATACCAAAAAGGATAACAGCCCTTCTTTCTACGAAGTAGGATTTAAGAATCAGATATGATTTCATCAATATGCATTGCTAACAAAGAGAACAGGAAGAGTCAAAATGATTTCCACTGATGACAGTTATGTTGACTTTCTTCAACCCTGTTGGTATCAATGCAAATCATGGAGATAGGAAGTATCGTTGAATATATTGATCGCAAAATGGTTGTTTGCGCTGTGGTCTTGGGCAAGAAGAATCAGAAGCTTCGTATGCTCACCGAGCACAACCGCGAGGTCAGTCATTCAGAAAAACGGGTTGCACACGCCGGCACGGAGCCCCTTGATCTTGGTATAGGCAGAGACACTCTTGTCAACCGCCTGAAAACCGCGGTTGCAAGAAGAAAGCAGTTGCAAAAGCATATTGACATTGAAGCGCTCTGGGGGGTCCTTAACACCGAGGCAACATGGATAGACCTGCCGACCATGGCAGAATTCTCCTTTGATGGCGAGATCAGCAGCGACCACACGTCGGCTGTCATGCGGGTTCTTTTTGAGGATCGTCTTTACTTCAAGTTTGACGGCAATCGTTTTTTCCCAAACAGCCCTGAACGAGTGGCCCACATTGCAGCCCAGGCAGCCCTCGAAGCCAGAAAGGCCCGTACCATTGATGATGCGAGTAAATGGATAAACGAGGTCTTGAAGGCCCAGCATCCGGTAGTCCCGCCTGAGAACAAAGAGATTATTGAAATACTGAAGTCTTTCTTCCTTTTTGGAAAGGTGAGTCCCCACTATGACATTGGTAACAAAATCATTTCACAGTCTGGTCTGGATCCGAAGGATGGCCCGTTTCACATCCTTGTCAAGCTGGGAATTTGGAATCATGATGAAAACCTGAACCTCCATAGATTCGGGATATCTGATACCTTTCCACCTGAGGCCATGGAGACCATAAAGCAGCTTGAGTCTCAAGAAACAAAGGCCAGGCCGGATGGAAGCCGACGAGACCTTACCTATCTGTCAACCATCACAATCGACGGGCATGGAACGCTCGATTTCGATGATGCCATCAGTATTGAGCCGGAAGGTGATAGGTTTCGACTTTGGATACACATAACCGATGTGGCCCATTTGCTGGAAAGGGGAACTCCAGTAGACCAAGAAGCTTTGCTCCGGGGCAGCTCCGTCTATATGCCCGACAAACGCATCCCAATGCTCCCCAAGTTTCTGACAGAAGACCTCTGCAGCCTGAAAGAGGGTGAAGATCGCAATGCCATAACAATAATGGCCAGTCTCGACCATTCGGCAAGGGTCCTGGATTTCGAGATCTTTCCCAGTATCATCAGCGTAAACCGGCAGATGACCTATTATGATGCCAACTTGGTCGTGGATCAAGATCCGGAGCTTGGAGCAATATACAAACTGGCTCAAAAATTTCGCGAGTTCCGCTTGAATGCCGACGCCATTCAACTTATGATCCCTGAGATCAATGTCTGCATAAACAATAACAGAGAAATCTCAATAACCCAAATAAATCGAGAAAGCCCCAGCCGCTTCATGGTGTCTGAATGTATGATCCTGGCCAATTGGCTGGCAGCCAGATTCTTCCGAGACCACGGACAATCAACCATCTACAGATCACAATTGGAACCCCGGGCCCATATCATTGACGAAGATGGCGGAAATCTTTTTCAAAACTGGATGCAGCGGAAACTCTTGAGTCGTGTCATCATAGGGCTTGAGCCAGAACCGCATGCAGGTCTTGGACTGGACGTTTATGTGACAGTGACCTCTCCTTTACGGAAGTACTTTGATCTGGTCTCACAGCGCCAGATAAGGGGCCTCCTGGGACTGGAGGCCCCTTATTCCGATGAAGACCTCGGATTCATTATCCAGGCCGCCGAACAGCCCTTGCGTTACATTACTCTCCTTCAGCGAGAACGCATTCGCTACTGGATACTAAAGCACATTGCATCTCATGTGGGACAAAAAGAAGAGGCCCTGGTCCTTGAAAAACGGCGTCACGGGTATCTCATACTCCTGACAAAGTATCTAATCGAATACTCGCTTCCCTTAAACTGCGGAGCAGACCTCAGGCCGGAAGACACTATATTGGTCAAGCTTGATCGCGCCAGCGCCAGGTCTGACACCATCGGGCTTTCACTGGCATGATTGGACGTCTCTAAATTGGATGCTCTTCGGTTAATATACATCTGAAGGAGATCTTGTTGCTTCCTTGAACTCTGAGGTTGTTTGCCACCAAGGATTTTATTTGTCCAACCGGTGAACCGGACAACTGGCAAACGGGTTAACCGAATATTTACGCCTCCCAACTGGAACAATGGAAACGCCATCCCCATCCAAATCCGGATTTGTTGCAATTATTGGCGCCCCCAATGTCGGCAAATCCACCCTGTTGAACCAACTGCTCGGGCAAAAGATCGCCATTACATCGCAAAAGCCACAAACTACCCGCCACCGCATCCTGGGTGTGGCCCATCTGCCCGGAGCCCAGCTTGTCTTTCTGGACACACCTGGTATTCACCAGGCCAAGGGGCCTCTGAACAGGCGCATCGTAGAGGTAGCCCTGAAGGTCCTGGGAGATGTAGATATAGTTGTATTTATCACAAATGCTGCGTCCCCGGAAAACAGCTCAGACGAGATCGTGCTTGAGTCTCTAAAAAAAGGAAACCTGCCGGTCATCCTCGCCATCAACAAGGTTGACCTTGTGAAAAAGGCAGAACTGCTTTCCCTCATAGGCCGATGGCATGAGGCCTATCCTTTCAAGGCCATTGTTCCCATCTCGGCCCTGCAACGTATCCAGATTGATGAATTGGTAGCAGAGATGGTTGCCGTGCTTCCTGAAGGGCCACAGTACTACCCGGAAGACAGTGTCACGGACATGTCGGAACGGTTTATCGCAGCGGAGATGATCCGAGAAAAGGTATTCCGCCTGACCAGTCAGGAGATCCCCTATGGTGTGGCCGTTACAGTGGAGTCCTTCAAAAAGCGCCCTGAAAAAAGCCTCATCGATATCCAGGCCACCATACACGTGGAACGCGAGGCCCAAAAACCGATCATCATTGGCAAGGCGGGAAGCATGCTCAGGCGCATCGGAAAACAGGCCAGAATGGACATTGAACGGATGGTGGGCTGCAAGGTATTTTTGAAGTTATGGGTCCGGGTTCAAAAAAACTGGACACATGATACCTCGGCGATCAAAAGATTTGGATACTGACATGGTCCTGTCATTTCATCCGAACATTGTGGCCCACAAAAATATCCTGTGCGCCGGCCGCATGCCAAATGATGAGGATCAAGCCGCCATTTGCCTGTCCCGGGCAGTCATCCTCCCGCAGGGATGCAGTCAAGCCCTTTACAGGCTATGCCGCAAGTATTGCGCCAAGGTCTTTCCCAACTATGACGCCCGTTTTGATTTTCCGGGCAAACTCGGCCAGACCCGGCTGTTTCAAAAGGTTGGCGCCCCCTTTCCTCACACCTATGCCTTTCAGACAGTAGCTTCCTGTTACGAGCTGTTTGGGAAACAGACTCACGAATTCCCCCTGGATTTTCCCTGCGTTTTCAAATCCGACTGGGGCGGGGAAGGCGAAGGGGTCTTCTTGCTCAAGACACCCGAGGCCTTGGAACATGCCCTGAAAAGGGCTCAACTCATAGAGCAAAGTGGACAGAAAGGGTTCTTGCTTCAGGAGTACATCCATTCAAGTGGTCGGAGTCTCCGCGTAGTGGTTATTGGAGAAGAATTTTTCAGCTACTGGCGTGTGCAGCGAGATGCATCACAATTTCTGACTAATCTTGAGACAGGGGCTGTTATCGATCACGACTCAGATCCCGAGTTCCAGGAGGCAGCAAAGACCACGGTCTGTGATTTCTGTGCGAAAACCGGGATTAATCTTGCAGGCTTTGATCTCCTTTTTTCACATAACGAAAAACCACCCCAACCACTTTTCTTGGAGATCAACTATTTTTTTGGCAGACGAGGTATGGGAGGCTCTCTTAAGTACTATGAACTCGTGGACAGGGCAGTCAACCTTTGGCTCAAAAGGCAAGGCCTGAGCCTGTGATCCTGTCGTTCCATCCCAGCGTCAAGGCAGACATCAATCTGCGGCTCACGATAAAGGGTCTCTTTTCGGACCAAGCGCTCAAGACAATCGCCTCAGCCCGGGCCATTGTGGTCACCCAAAGCATTAAAGCCCACCAATACGCATTCTGCCGCACCCATTGTTCCCGCCTCTTTCCGGATTATACCCACCGGTTCGGCTACGAGGGAAAATACGCAAACATCCTGCTCTTTAGAAAGTTTAACGCCCCCCATCCGGAAACCACCCTTTATGAATCAGTAGAGGACTTCAAGAATCGGCATTTCAAAGGTCACGAACCGCTCATGCCGTTCCCCTTTGTGTTAAAGGGGGACCGAGGTGGCGGCGGTTGGGCCGTTTTCCTTATCAGAAATAGGCGTGACCTTGTGGCACGGCTTGAGATCCTGGCCGATGACTATCTCCATGCCACCAGGCGCTTTATTGCCCAAGCCTATATACATCACGGCGGAAGTGACCTGCGTGTGGTGGTCATCGGCAAGATAATAAAGGCCTACTGGCGATGTCAGCACAAGCATGGGGAGTTTCGTAATAATGTGGGCCGCGGTGCGGTGATCAACCACGATATTGACCCTGACTTGAAAAACGAGGGGATAAAGTGCGTGCAGGATTTCTGCTCACAGACAAACATCAACCTGGCTGCCTTTGACGTATTGTTTGACAGACGCCGGCCCGAGGCGCTTCTTTCAGAAATCAATTTTGTATTTGGTCGCAAGGGTGTAGGCGGTTCTCCGCGTTTCTATGAATTGCTGAACGAAGCCGTTCAACAATGGGCAAAGGAACTATGAAAAAAATGGGCATCCTTCATGAGTCAGTTTACACTTTTTTCCGGCATTTTGGTTGCATTGAGGTTTCAGGTGTCAGTGTTCAGGTGTCAGGAAAGAGAAACGTAAAAACTGTGCTGTTTTCAAGGCGAATGCCGCAAACCTGACACCCGACACATGAAACCTGAACACTGAAACCAGGCCTTCATTTCGAAAAAAGTGTAAACTACTTTTGCTCGATTTTGAAAGATGCCAAAAAATGCAACGAGTGCGGTTAGGAACAAAGCCCCTACGTTTCTTTGTAAACAGGCAAGAGATCCTCCGGCACCTCGCTCAGGTTTGGATTTTGGCTGTCCTTCTTTGACAGGACCGGATTTTCTATCCGCCAATCAATACCAATTACCGGATCTGCCCAGAAAATCCCATACTCATCCCCGGGGGAATAGAGATCGGTACATTTGTATATTACATCAGCGGTTTCGCTCAGGACGCAGAAGCCATGGGCAAAGCCCTCCGGCAAAAAAATCTGGCGCTTGTTTTCGGCAGAGAGAACGGCTCCCTCCCACTGTCCAAACGTAGGCGATCCGTGCCGTATGTCCACTGCAACGTCAAATACTTCTCCTGTAATTACATAAACCAATTTGGCCTGAGCATTCTTGAGTTGATAGTGAAGCCCGCGAAGCGTCCCTCGCTTGGAGTGGGAATGGTTGTCCTGCACAAACACACGGTCTATCCCTGCATTTCCATATTTAGCTTGATGGAAGGTTTCCATAAAAAATCCTCGATCATCTTTGAATACATCCGGATCAATCAGAAGAACACCAAAGAGGGACGTCTTAGTAAATCTCATCGTTATTCCTTTCAATCTCCCCTTCTTCAAGGATTTCCATCAAGTATCGGCCGTATTCGTTTTTCAGCATATCTTTGGCAAGGGCCCTGAGTTGCTCCCCGTCTATGTAGCCAAGACGGAAGGCGATTTCTTCAATACACGCAACCTTGAGTCCCTGTCGTTCCTGAATGGCCTGCACAAAATTTGCAGCCTGCTGGAGGGACTCATGCGTCCCTGTGTCAAGCCAGGCAAATCCCCGCCCCAAGAGCTCTACCCTGAGCCGGCCACGCCGCAGATACTCCAAATTGACGTCCGTAATCTCCAGCTCTCCACGGGCAGAGGGTTTAAGACCCTCTGCTATTTCTACGACGTCGTTGTCATAGAAATAGAGGCCTGGAACAGCATATTTTGACTTCGGCTTCTTCGGCTTTTCCTCGATCCCTATGACATTGCCCTGGTGATCAAATTCCACCACGCCGTAACGCTCGGGATCACGCACAAAGTATCCAAAGATGATACCACCGCTTTCAAAGTCATTACACCTCCTGAGTATATTGGGAAGTCCATGGCCATGAAAAATGTTGTCACCAAGGATAAGCGCAACTTTATCACTGCCGATGAATTGTTT
>MAXP01000355.1 GCA_001751085.1 Desulfobacterales bacterium C00003060
ACATGCCGCCCGGTTTCGGCAATGCCTCAAAGACCGTTATGTTATTCGCATATCCGAGCAGGGCCAGGTGATAGGCACAGGTTAGCCCGCTGGGACCACCGCCGATAATGGCGATTTTTTCAGGGTATGTGTCTTCCGGGACTTGAATCTTGGGCTCAGTGTTGCTGTTGACCTCAACGTCTGCCACATACCGCTTAAGGAAACAGATACTGATCGGTTCATCCAGGTACTGCCGGTTGCACTCGCCCTCGCACGGATGGGGACAAACCCTGCCGATGCTGAGCGGAAAGGGAAGTTTTTCTCGGATGGTGGCCAGAGATTCTGCATAGTTTCCATCCGCAATCTGGCCAACATAGGTCCGGATATCCAAATTCATGGGACAGGTCCGCTGGCAGACAGGCATGTCTTCCTTGTAAACATTGTAACCGCCCCATGCGGAATTAAAAAAGTCCACTGCAGTGCGCCATTCCAGGCCCTCATTATAGTCATCGTTCATGTGGATCGGACACACCCTGATCGCGTTTATCAGATTATCATCCTTTTCAGTGTGAACGCGCGGTGTCAGGCAATGGATCTTTACCTTGTACTGGCCGTTTTCACCCACCAGCGCTCGCACATCTGCGTTGGTGAGCACCTCAACCTTGTCATTATCCTTAATGGCTGCCAGATCAGGCGATATTAAGGCATCGGCGTCTGCGATGATCCTGTCTTGAGGAACCCGTTCTCCGCCAATTCCAGGGAAATGCTCTGCCAGGTAAACCTTGTTTCCAGCAGCAGCCTCTGACAATGCCGCCTTGATTCCAGCAGCTCCTGCACCCAAAACTAAAACTTTTTCAGCCACCCCTTTCACCTCCCCTCTTCAGGTTTGAATTTGTAAATGGGGGACGTACCCTCCACGCCATCCATTTCCACAAAACCCCTGCGCTTTAACGCCAGGACATATTTCAATGTCTCCGGTGCCGGGATCTCGAGATCCTTGGCAAGGTCCTTTACAGCAGCAGGCTTTTTCTCAAGGGCGGTCAGGATGGAATGGGTAGCCATTTCATCTATAATGATCCCGCTCAAGGTCCGGTTGATCTCATGCTCCGTAAAAACCTCTCCGTATTTATTGCCCTTGTCCTTCTCGATAAATACAGGTTTTTTGCCTACGACCCAGCGGAGCTTCGGCCCTGCCAGGGCCTTGTAGGCTATCTCAAGCTGTTCCTTGAGCTTGGGCATTCCGACCTTATCCCCTGTACCCAGGGGCCCGAGCTCTTTGATCTGGCCCACAAACTCTGTGTTGTGCTGGGCAAATCTTGCGCCCTCTGCAGACGACAGGTTGCGGAATTGGAGCCTTATGGGGTTGAGCCCAGCATAGGCAAGCATCTCCCCTGCCATGTCAAGCTTCTGCTTGGCCATGAAGTTGCCCGTGATATAGTGACAATCGCCAAAGTAACAGCCAATGACCAACACACCATCGGCGCCGTTCACAAAGGCATCAGCCACCAGGGCTGGATCTACCCTGCCTGTACACATTAACCGAACCACCCTGATATCGGGTGGATATTGCATCCTGGACACGCCAGCGAGGTCAGCTGCAGAGTAGCCTCACCACGTGCAGCAGAGTGTGAGAATCTTTGGATGGAAATCTGCCATGGGTACACCTCCTTATCTATTCAAAAAAGCATGCATTTGCGCTTCTATCTGAGTATCGTTAAAGGCATTAATGCTGATCGCATGTCGATAGCACGTGGCCGCACAGATCCCGCACCCCTTGCAGGATGCAGAGATCAGTTTTGCCTTTCGGCCATCCGGAGTCTCTTCTATATCGATCGCGCCGTACGGGCAAAGGGCCACGCACAGCCCGCATCCCCTGCAGGCCTCTTTGTCTACAAAGGCCGCTACAATCGGCTCAATAATGACCTTGTCCTTGGACAATACGGTGACGGCACGAGACGCCGCAGCCTGGGCCTGGGCGATACACTCGTCAAGCGGTTTGGGGTAATGGGCCAGGCCGCACATGAACATCCCATCCGTGGAGAATTCCACGGGCCGCAGTTTCATGTGGGCTTCAAGGAAGAACTTCTCCTGGTTCAGGGTGACCTTTAGCATATTGGCCAGTTCTTCGGTCCCCTTTGGCGCAATCGCCGTATAAAGCGTGATGAAATCAGGCGACACGACAATAGGCCGACCCAATAGAGGGTCCGTGACCGTTACCTGGAGCTTGCCGCCAACCTCTTCTACCTTGGGTTTGCTATCCAGGTCATAGCGGATAAAGATGATACCTATGGATCTGGCCTTTCTATACAGATCTTCCAGCCGGCCATAGGTCCTGATATCCCGGTAAAGCATATATACATCCAGATCGGGATTCAGTTCTTTGAGATCAATAGCGCTCTGAATCGCGTGGGCACAGCAGATCTTGCTGCAATAAGGCATGTCCGGCTCCCTGGAGCCGACGCAGTGGATAGCCACAGCGCAGTTGGCCTTCTTGATGGAATCCGGATCTTCCTCGATCTTTTTGTCCAGGTCAAACCACTTCATGACATTGGGGTTTTCGCCATACAGATATTCCTTGACCTTGGTGGAATCAGCCCCAACGGCTACGATGACCGTGCCGTGGTCAAACGAGGCCCCTGTGGTCAAGTCAGTGTGGAAGTTGCCGACAAATCCACTGACATCTTTCAGCTCAGCCCCTAAGTGGACCTCGATGTTTTCGTGGTCGTTGGCTCGTTTAACGAGATTATCGAGGAAAGGCTTGACCGGGTCACCTTGAAAGGTCTTTCGCATCTTCCGGGCATGTCCCCCAAGGACATCCTTTTTTTCTACCAAATAGACCTTGAAACCCTGGTCGGCAATGTTCAGGGCTGCCGTCATACCGGCCGGCCCGCCTCCTAATACCATGGCCGATTTAGTGCAAGGCACTTCTATCGGCTCAAGGGCCACACGCAAGTTGGCCTTGGCCACACCCATGGCCACGAGATCCTTGGCCTTTTCAGTGGCTGCATCATGGTCCGCGCTGTGAACCCAGGAATCCTGATCACGGATGTTGGCCATCTCAAAAAGATGCTTGTTGATACCGGCATTTGACATGGTTTCTTGAAAGAGGGGCTCATGGGTACGAGGGGAGCAGGCTGCCACCACAACCCGGTTGAGATTGTGCTCCCTGATCATTTCCGCCAATTGATCTTGGGCGTCCTGAGAACAGCTAAAGAGGTTTTCCTGCACGTAGGTTACATTCGGAAGGGTCTTTGCGTATTCGGCCACTGCGTGTACATCCACTACAGCCCCGATATTGATGCCGCAATTACACACAAAGACGCCCATGCGCGTTTCTTCTCCTGAAACATCCCGCTCAGGCGGAAATTCCTTGATTTTTTCCAACTGCCCGCGGGCCGATGCCAGGTCTGCGGCTGCGGCTGCGGCTGCAGCACTTGCTTCCATGACCGAATATGGGATATCTTTCGGACCCTGGAAACAACCCGCTACATAGACACCCGGCTTTGAAGTGGCAACAGGCGTAAAATCGCTTGTTTTGGCAAAGTTGTACTTATCCAGCTCAATGCCCATCTTGTTTCCCAGGTCGATGGCGGTTGTCGACGGCTCAAGGCCCTGGGAAAGGACAATCATGTCAAAATCCTCATTATGGATATTGCCTTGGTCGTCCACGTAACGAACATTGAGACTTTTGTCCTCATTTTCTATGACAGTGTGAGGCCGGCAGCGGATAAAGCGCATGCCCATATCGTCTTTGGCGCGATTGTAATATTTCTCAAAATCCTTGCCATAGGTCCGCATATCCATAAAAAAGATGGATGCCTCCAACGGGTCATGGGCATGCTCTATAGCAATCATGGCCTCTTTGATCGCATACATGCAACAGACCGAAGAACAATAGGCATTATCGCAGCGGTTGATATCTCTTGAGCCAACGCACTGGAACCAGGCAATCGATTTGGGCTGTTCCTTGTCCGAGGGGCGAACCAGGTGACCATCCGTGGGGCCTGTGGCGGCGAGTATTCGCTCGAAGTCCATGCTGGTCACCACGTTCTTAAAGCCGGCATAGCTGTAAACGGCATCAAACTTTGACGGATCAAAGGCCTGAAAGCCCGGTGCCAGGATGACAGAACCGACATTGAGATCAAGGATCGTTTCCTTCTGCTCGAAATCAATGGCGTCGTTTTCACAAAATTTCGCACAGGCATTACATTTGCCCTTCTTGCCTGAATCTATCGCCTTGAAGTATATGCAGGCCTTTCTGTCAATGGTGTACTTCAGGGGCACGGTCTGGGCAAAGGGGACATAAATCGCCTTGCGTTTGTCCATGCCCAGGTTAAACTCGTTCTTCACCTTCTTGGGGCACTTCTGAGCGCAAATACCGCAACCCACGCACTTGTCTTCATCGACATACCGTGGATGCTTGATGACTTTAACCTGGAAGTTGCCTTGCTCACCGCTTATGCTGTCTACGTCAGCCAGAGTGATGAGGTTGATGTTGGTATGCCGGCCGACCTCGACCAGCTTGGGGGAGATAATTCACATAGCGCATTCATTGGTAGGAAAGGTCTTGTCCAGTTGGGCCATAATTCCGCCGATTCCTGGGGACCTTTCTACCAGGTGGACATAAAACCCTGAGTCGGCTAGATCAAGGGCGGACTGCATCCCGACAATGCCGCCTCCTGCAATCAACACCGATCCGACTACGTCTTTACCTGCCATATCGAACCTCCTGTTGCTCCAATGCTGGGCATTGGGTTGTCATAAAATAGTGTTAAACAGCAAACCTCTATGTCTTGAGCACGAGTAATAGAATTGACAAGCAGAATTTTGGCTCTTTATTGGTTGAGAAATCCTGTTACCCGGGTGCAAAAGCGTATGAAGTAGACGAAAAGAGACTCATTCTTTACCCTTTCCAGTGAAATTTGTCAAGTGGTTTTTGCGGCTCTGTTAGTGGAAGGAAATGCTTGATTGAGAGATGATTTTCCAAATCGGAGAGCTTCAGAAACGAAACGCTTTGTGGGCTTTTTTTGGTGCATACTGAAACCCATAGATAATCCAGCATTTGCAGGCACAACAAGAACGAGGTGTTACTTCTTCCATTACTAATTAGCAAGGGGCAGTTAGCAAGGAGATTGGTATGTTATGACAATTTTCTTCTTGACAATATGCGGCTGTTGTCATATAGGGTTGGCATCTTTTTACTGATTCTGCACGCCGAGGAATAAGAACAACTTAATGGAGCCAACTACACAGTCGTTAATATTCGTTCAGGCCGTATCCTCCTCCCATTCGCCCGTCCTATGGAAATCCCGCCTTTCACTTTCAATAATCCATGTTCAGAGAAAGGAACGTGAGAAAAAATGACTTCAAAGAACGGACAAGGTTTGGCATTTGCCCTTGCAGCATGTCTGCTCGTCGTAGGCGTTGTGTGCTACGCGGCTTTTCCACAAAAAGCCCCTGAAGAGCCTGTAAGGCTCATGTTTAAAAGCACTGCAGGAAAGATACTGTTTGATCATATGACACACACTGCTGCTGAGGGGTATGGTATCGGCTGTGATGATTGCCATCACGAAGAACAGGAAGGATCCATGTCGTGCAGCGGTGAGGATTGCCACGGCCCGGACACCGAACCCAAAAGGGGAGATGCCTTGCACTCCAATTGCAAGGGCTGCCACGAGGACAGCGGGGCAGGGCCGGTTGAGTGTGGTGCGTGTCACGTTATGTAGGAAGCTGGTATTAGGATTCCAAACAAAATAAAGGGTTGAGCTTATGATAAAGAGATCGTTCTTAGGTTTGGTGAAGCCGGCACTCCAGTACAACTTGGTTCCTGATTCGGTACAGGAGATTCCCGTGCCGAGAAAGGTAGTCCTGTTGTTGAAAGCGTCGGCAAACGGTGGCCCTCACGGCACACTCAAGGTCGGTGACTCTGTCAAGACCGGCCAGAGGCTCTGTGCAAGTCCGGACAGTACCGAATACGTCATCTCTTCCGTAACCGGTACCATATCGGCTATCGCACCATATGTGGGGACCTTGGCGGAGAAGTACACTGCTATTACTATCGATGCCGGTGGCCAGGATGAATGGGATGATGAATTTGACAAGACTCCCAGCCTTGATACAGCCCTGAAATTTTTTCAGTTCGCCCCTGGAAATCCATGTTTCAAGCCTTTCGCTGATCCGGAAAAGACCATAAAGACCATCGTTATCAATGGACTGGATGAGGACTTGCTCCTTACCGCCAATCAACAGGCTGTCCAGAATGAGGCTGCAAAAATCAAGGATGGTATTGGAGTCCTCAAGAAGATAACAGGTGTGGACCGCATCTTCATCGCAGTACCTGAAACACTGGTTCAGCAAGCCAGTACCACAGGCGCGGAAGTAAAGACGGTCAATGCCGTATACCCTAACAGCCTTCCTCACATGATTATGAAAGATGTGTTTGGGCAGGTGGTCCCAGCCGGTGATACTTTAGACGACGCTGGAGTTTCATTTATCAAAGCAGAAAGCGTAGCAATGTTGGGGACGGCATTTAAGACAGGGCACCTGCCTGTGACCAAGGTTCTAACAGTCGCAGGGAAAAACGGAAGCACTATGAATGTGAAGGCAAGAATAGGGACCCCCATTAAGGACGTACTTCGAGCCTGTAATGTCTCAGTGAATGACCGGGATCGTCTCGTGCTGGGGGGGCCAATGAGAGGTGTGGCCACCTATTCCGAAGACCTGCCATTGGAGCCCGGCACAGACGGGATTGTTGTTCAGGATGAGGCCGATAGCGCCCAGGTGACGGATTACCCGTGCATCAACTGCGGGGAATGTATCAGGATCTGTCCGGTGAAGGTCCCGGTGAACATGCTCGTCAGGTTCCTTGAGGCTCGCCTTTATGAAGACGCTGCGGCTATGTACGATCTGCATTGCTGTATTGAATGCGGGTTGTGTTCTTATGTGTGCGTGTCCAGAATCCCGATCTTTCAATATATCAAGTTGGGAAAATATGAACTTAGCCTGATTGAAACTGCGGAGGCAGCCAATGAGTAGTCAAAAGAAACTTGTCGTCGCCCACGCGCCTTACTGGCACGACGGCAGTAAGATATCGACGAAGAATTACAGTATCATAATTGCCGCACTTCCGGCAGCGCTGATGGGAATTAGCCAGTACGGAGCGCCGGCTCTCGGGGTAATTGCCTTTGCCATGGCCTGTGCCATGATCTGGGAAATCGTTTGGAGTTTGATCCTGGGAAAGGGCGCCACCATTGGCGACGGCAGTGCCGCGGTCACAGGGTTGCTGTTTGGGATGCTCCTGCCGGCGACTGCCCCGTGGTGGGTAGTAGCTCTTGGAACCTTTATTGCCATTATCGTGGGAAAACAGATATTTGGTGGTATCGGGTTTAATCCCTTGAATCCTCCAGTTCTTGCCCTGGCCATGCTGGTTATCTCTTTTAAAGGGATCTTTGATTTTAACGAATCCCTTTGCAATTATGACCTGGGTTTTGTCATGACTTTTCCTTTAGCTGACCTAAAGGCCTTTGGGCCGGAAGCCATTGCAAAGTTCAACCTGGGTGATCTCCTGATGGGAAGACAGGCCGGGGGCATCGGATCTACCTTCGGCCTTGGGCTCATCGTAGGGGGGCTCTACCTTTTGTTGAGGGGGTACATGCGGTGGGAGATCTCCCTTTCCTTTCTGGCAGGTGTGTTTATTACCGCCCTCCTGTTTAACCTGTCTGATCCGGAGAAATACGCCGGCCCTCTTTTTCATCTACTGACCGGTTATACATTGATCGCAGCTTTTTTTCTGTTACCCGAGGATTCTTCATCTCCGGCCAATTTTATACCCATGCTCGTTTTTGGTGCCATGGCCGGGCTCATGACGGTCCTAATAAGGAATATCGGGGCTTATGTGGATGGAGTTGTTTTTGCCATCCTCCTCATGAATCTTGCTAATCCGCTTCTTGACAAGATCAGACCCAAAGCAATTGGAAAGGTGGTAGAAAATGCGTGACATCATAAGGATGGTCGTGGTTCTTGGCGTTATGGCGGCTGTTTCCGGTGCGTTGCTGTCGGGTGTTAAATCGGGGACTGCGGCACAAATTGAGTACCAGCAGCTCAAGTTTGTAAAAGGGCCTGCCATCAAAATGATTCTGGAGGGATGCAGCAATGATCCGCTCGTCGACCGCTTCAAGCTCAAGGACGGCGATGTGGAGAGAGGCTTCTACGTGGGTGTATTCGACGGCAATCCCAATGCCGTGGCTTATGAGACATCCGGCAAGGGTTTTGCGGGACCGATCGGTGTGATGATGGGTGTCAACGTTGAGACGGAGAAACTTCTGGGTGTTGGAGTGACCACCCACTCCGAGACCCCGGGTCTGGGGTCAAGGGCTAAAGACGACCCGTCTTTTGGGGCCCAGTTTGGCGGGATGTCTGTTTTTGAGCCCTTTAAGGTCAAGCCGGATGGTGGAGTGGTTGATGCGGTGTCAGGCGCTACGATTACATCAAGGGGCGTGTGTGAAGGTGTCACGGAAGGTGGAGAGATTTATGCCAGACTGAAACCACAAATCATAGAGCAAGCCAAGGCTTTTGGCAAATAGGGAGAATTGTAATGGCCAAAACAATCGTTCAAGAATTTACCAAGGGTTTATGGGATGAGATTCCGCCTTTTAGGCTTGTCCTCGGGCTTTGTCCGGTGTTGGCGGTCACCAAGACAGTGGCAAACGGCGTGGGAATGGGGGTTGCAGCTACCTTTGTTCTTGTGTGTTCGAACCTCCTGGTCTCTATGCTGCGTAACGTTATACCCAGCCAGGTGAGGGTGCCGTGTTTCATCATCATCATCGCGACGTTTGTGGTGGTGGTAGAACTCGTCATGCAGGCAGTGGCGTATCCGCTTTTTCTACAACTCGGTATCTTTATTCCTCTGATCGTGGTGAACTGTATCATCCTTGGGCGAGCCGAGGCCTTTGCCTCCAAGAATCCCCCGGTACCATCCATAGCAGACGGTCTTGGTATAGGGGTGGGTTTTACCATTGCCCTTGGTTTCCTGGCGGGTATTCGGGAGGCCTTTGGTGCCGGCACCATCTCTATTCCATTTTCAGATACCGTCATTCAACTGTTCGGGGCGTCGTATGAGCCGTTCACCTTTATGGTTGAAGCCCCTGGTGCGTTTGTGTGCCTGGGCCTGGTCCTTGCTCTCATGAACCTGGCGGGAGAATAAAAATAAAAATGCTTCATAACATTAAGGAGTAGTCAAATGTCAGATTACATCTTACTTGCTGTAAGCGCTATCCTGGTTAACAATATCTTGCTGATTCAGTATCTGGGCAACTGTCCCTTTCTTGGTACCTCCAAGAGTATGGACAATGCCGTGGGTATGTCCATGGCCGTGGTATTTGTCCTTGCTATGGCAGGCATCGTGACCTGGACTATGGAGGCGGTTTTTCTGGGACCAATCGGCCTTCAGTATATGAGGACTATCGTATTCATCGTGGTGATCGCCGCACTGGTTCAGTTTGTGGAGATCTTTATGAAGAAGAGTATGCCGGGCCTTTATGCGGGCCTGGGTATCTTTCTCCCCCTGATTACGACCAACTGTGCGGTCATGGGTGTGTGTCTGATCAATATCAAAGAGGAATACAACTTTCTGGAGATGCTCGTCTCTTCCTTTGCCTATGCGGCCGGTTTTGGCCTGGCCTTGATCCTGTTTGCAGGTCTGCGTGAACGGATTATCATCGGAAGGGTACCCGGGCCCTTGCAAGATGTTTCAATCGCTCTGGTTACGGCTGGATTCATGTCGCTTTCGTTTCTCGGGTTTAAAGGGATGATTTAGGGGGTAAGAAAATGTTAGAAGCCTTACTTCTCATGATGGGATTGGGTGCTGTGAGTGGTGTGTTGCTGGGGATTGCCTCCAAGGTGTTCTACGTGTGGGAGGACCCGCGCATAGCGCTGGTGTCAGACTGTTTGGCCGGCGCCAACTGCGGTGGTTGCGGCTACACCGGATGTGGTGCCTGTGCAGCGGCGATTGTAGCTGGCGAAGCGGGCGTAGGTGCCTGTATCGTTGCGGGTGCTGACGGTGCGGAAAAGGTGGCCGCTGTTTTGGGTATGGAGGCCGGCGCTGCCGAGGCGCTTACGTCAATGAACACGTGTACAGGCGGATTCCGGGCATCTGAGAAATTTTCTTATATGGGTGTTAATGATTGCCGGGCTGCTTATTTGCTTTATGCAGGGGCCAAGGATTGCGATGTTGGCTGCCTGGGCTTTGGGAGTTGTGTGAAGGCTTGTCTGTTCGGCGCTCTTGAGATCGGGTCCGAGGGTTATCCTGTTGTCGAGGCGGAAAAATGCGTGGGGTGCGGGGCCTGCGAAAAGGCGTGCCCCAAGGGGATCATGCAGGTACGCAAACCGTCTGATCGAATTCTCCATATGAACCTTGTTACGGATCGTATTGCACCATGCCGTCAGACGTGTCCTGCAGAGGTCAACATCCCCAAATATATCAACCATATTAAACGTGGGGAATACGACGAGGCGTGGCTCACCGTCATGGAACGTAATCCGCTGCCGCTTTCTACCGGTCGAGTGTGTCCGCATCCGTGCGAAGATGCGTGTCGCAGGGCACTGGCGGATGATCCCGTGTCCATCAATCAATTGAAACGATTCTGCTCAGACTGGGTGATGAATGAGGGTACGTCGCTTAAGATCCCTGTGGCACCTGACACGGGATACAGGGTGGCCGTTGTGGGGGGTGGCCCCAGCGGGTTGAGTGCAGCCTTTTATTTGAGACGGCTTGGGCACAAGGTGAAGATCTTTGAATGGTTGCCAAAGCTGGGAGGCATGATCTACTATGGTATTCCTGAATACAGGCTTCCTAAGGCTATCCTATACGCGGACATCAATCGTATCCTTGGTCTGGGTGGCATTGAAGTAAAGACCGGGGTGGAGTTTGGAGTTGATTTTGATCTTGAGTCCCTTGTGGGAGGCGGCTTTGATGCGGTCCTGATGACTATTGGCGCCATGAATCATGCCTCGGCCAGGATACCTGATGAAGACAAGGTGGAAGGAGTCGTCCCGGCCACTGTGTTTCTTAGAAAGCAGGGTTTGGGAGATCCGTATCTGGTCGGAAAAAGGGTCGGAGTCATCGGTGGCGGGAATGTTGCCATGGACTGTCTGAGGTCGAGTGTGCGCCTGGGAGCCGAGAAGGTGTATTGCCTCTACCGACGGGAGGTAAAGGATATGCCTGCCAACAAGGTGGAGATAGAGGCGTGCCAGCATGAAGGGATCGAATTCGTAACCTTGTGTAGCCCAACCAGGTTCATAACCGATGATGAAGGAAAACTCACAGGAATTGAGTACTTGAAAAACGAGCTTGGAGAACCGGATGCCAGCGGACGCCAAAGCCCTGTGGCTATAGACGGCTCAGAAACGGTCATAGACATCGATAATTTTATCCTCGCCATTGGGCAGACCACGAATTCTGCCTTTGCAGATGAAGAGGGGACTGCGGCTTCAAGACTTGAGACCAGCCGGGGTGCAATTGTGAATAATGCGGATACCCACCAAACAGCCATTCCTTATGTATTTACAAGCGGTGACTGTGCGGGACCTCCGGGGCTGTTGGTTGCGGCTGTCGGAGCAGGCAGGCGAGCTGCAAGGGGCATCCACAAGTATCTGATGGGCGAGGACATGGCATTTTCTCCTGATAGACTGCGGGTGGATTCAAGACGGATGAAGGGTCACATAGCTGGTACGATCTTTGACAGCATTGAAGGCATACAAAGAAAGGGTCGTATAGGCCAGCCCGAGCTAGAGCCTGGTTCTTACGAAAGGCAGCATACTTATGCCGAGGTAGACTTGACGGTTACTGAGGAAGATGCCGTCAAAGAGGCGAATCGCTGCATGAGATGCTGTTTGACCTGTTATAACCAAGACACTTAGTGCGGCAGCAATAGTTTAAAGAAACAGTAATAAGAATGTCCATCTGGCCAACAGAGCTAGGTGGGCATTTTTTTGTGTTTTGTGGTATGCTTTAAATTTTAAGGGGAAAACCGGCGAAGGGGTTAGCCCAATATTTGCTGTTGAATAGCTCTATCCAGGGGGCTGAGATTTAAGAGGAAGTGCGGCATGAATCGCACAGGTGCAAAAGTTGTGGCCTTTTGGGATGATTTGTAATATCATTTGAAACTGGGTGGGTGGATTGGTCTAATGGCTGGCGTCCGGCAGATGTGTTTTTGCGGGACGCCTTAGGAAAATGGGGGCAGGAAAGGCCATGATGCGTGCTGTAGCCTGGATGCAGATTGTTGTCGTAGTATGTTTGTTGGGGTACTCGATCCAGTGCCTTTTTAAGGGGGATTTTGAGCAGGCCTGTTTGCCGTATCCCGTACTGATTATATATTACCTCGTGTTTGCGCGGAGCAAAGCCGGATGTACTTCAGGCGCGGAAAGCCAAGATGACAAGGATTAGATAGTGTTTCCCAGTTGCCGCGTTGATCTTGTGAACCGCCAAAGCGAGCGCATTCCCCGCATCTTGCTGAGGGAATCTTCAATTGAATAGCAAGTTCCGGGATTCCAAGATTTAAAGCAGGAATTGCCCTTTTTGGCCTGAGTTTTCAGCTTTCTCGCCAGCAAAGGGTTTCGTTTCCTAAAGGGGTGAACCGGCCAACGGGCGAACGGGGTAACCGAAAATATACCGTTGACGAGCTTCATCCAGAGGCTGACAGGTAATAGGTGAAGGCTAAAGGTGGGTGATTCATGATACGGAAGGCCACAGTAAGAGACGTGAAGGCCATTCACCGCCTGTTAAAGAAGTATGCCGACCGTGGGGAGTTGCTGCCACGGGCTCTGGGTGAACTTTATGGTGACGTCAGAGAGTTCTGCCTGTTTGAGGACGAGTGCGACGGTTCGATCATTGGTTGCTGTGGGGTTCACGTGTACTGGGAGGACCTGGCAGAGATACGGTCTCTGGCTGTTTGCGAGAAGCATCAAAGGGAGGGGATCGGTTCCGGCCTGATCACTGCCGCCCTGGGCGAAGCCAGTGAGCTTGGAATCACGCGTGTCTTTACTCTGACCTATCGCTGCGATTTTTTCGAGAAACACGGATTCAGGATCGTAGACAAGCTCACGCTTCCACAGAAAGTATGGGCAGACTGCATAAAGTGCGTGAAGTTTCCAGACTGCGATGAAATTGCCATGCTGAAGTGCCTAGGGGGAGTCTGACCTGAATTGCCGGTATCTTTCATTTACCGGTGGTTTACACTTTTCAGGGATGCGGGCGCCAATAGACAAAATTTTGGGCTGATGAAAATTGCCCCTCACATGGCTTTTCGGTTTCAGGTGTCAGGGAAGAGAAATACAAATCCTGAAACCTGAACACTGACACCTGAAACCTGAAGAGATACAAGTAAAGTGTAAACTACTTTTTGGTATATATGTTGGTATATATGAAGGATGCCCATGATCGTAAATGTATTGAAAAAGGTGTTTGGGAGCAAAAACGAGCGAGATCTGAACAAGCTTAGACCGATCGTTGAACAGACTAATGCCCTGGAGGCGGAGATGCAGGGATTGAGTGACGATCAGTTGAGAGGAAAGACCCGGGTCTTCAAGGAGCGGATTGAGCAGGGCGCCACCCTGGATGAGTTGCTTCCGGATGCCTTTGCAGTGGTCCGGGAAGCGTCGGTGCGAACGTTGAAGATGCGTCATTTCGACGTTCAACTGATTGGAGGAATTGTGCTGCACCAGGGAAAGATTGCTGAGATGAAGACGGGTGAAGGCAAGACCCTGGCTGCCACGCTTCCAGTGTATCTGAACGCCCTGACCGGCAGAGGTGTACACGTAGTGACTGTAAATGACTACTTAGCCCGGCGTGACAGCGAGTGGATGGGGGCCATTTACGGTTTTCTGGGCCTGTCGGTGGGTACTATTGTCCATGGGTTGGATGACAACGAACGCCAGGAAGCGTACGGCGCCGACATTACATACGGAACCAACAACGAGTTCGGGTTCGACTATCTGCGGGATAACATGAAGTTTTTTTCGGAATCAATGGTGCAAAGGCCGCCCCATTATGCGATTGTTGATGAGGTGGACAGTATCCTGGTCGATGAGGCCCGGACTCCACTGATTATCTCAGGCCCGGTCGAACAGACAGGTGACAGACTGTACGATGAGGTGAAGCCGCGGGTGATGAAGCTGAGAAAACGCCAGGAGGCCATTATACGCTCCGTGCTGGACGAGGCCTTGAATAGACTTGAGGACGAAGGGGAGGCGGATGGCGTGCTTGAAGTTCTGCTAAAGGTCAAACGAGGAGATCCAAAGAATCCCCGATTCCTTGATTTGATTGCCAAGCGGCCAGGCTTGAAGAAGAAGCTGGAGAAACTCGAGGGGCAGCTTTCCACGGAGAAATTGCTTCCCCAGATTGACCAGGACCTTTTATGTACCATTGATGAGAATCAGAATCTCGTAGAACTGACGGACAAAGGGCTCAGACTGATCTATGGAGGGGACGCGGATGATCATATCGTCCCGGACCTCGACGAAGAGTTGGAGAAGATTGATCAGGACGAGCAATTGAGCAGCACGGAAAAGAAGATACAGCAGGACAGGGTCGAGGCTTCTTGTCGTGAAGCCTCTGAGCGATTTCATGTCACCCGGCAGTTGATCAAGGCCTACTGGTTATTTGCCAAGGACGTGCAATACGTGGTGAAGGAGGGACAAGTCGTCATCGTGGATGAGTTCACGGGACGTATGATGCCCGGCAGACGCTGGAGCGATGGATTGCACCAGGCGGTTGAGGCCAAAGAGGGGGTGACTGTGGCTGAGGAAAACCAGACCATGGCTACGATCACCTTCCAGAATTACTTCAGGATGTACGACAAATTGGCCGGCATGACGGGCACCGCTGACACGGAGGCTGCGGAATTCAAGAAGATCTACAATCTGGATGTTATGGTCATCCCGACGAACGAACCGATGATTCGGCTCGACTATCCTGATGTTATTTACAAGACTGAAGCTGAGAAATTTGAGGCCGCGGTGGATGAAATCAGAGAACTTCACAAGAAGGGGCAGCCCGTGCTTGTGGGGACCATCTCTGTTGAAAAATCCGAAAACCTGAGCAGAATGCTGACCAAGGCCAAGATCAGGCACGAGGTCTTAAATGCCAAGAATCACGAACGGGAGGCAGAGATCATAGCCAATGCAGGGCAAAAAGGACATGTGACCATATCTACCAACATGGCTGGTCGTGGTACTGACATCGTCCTTGGAGAAGGGGTCAAGGAACTTGGAGGTCTTCATATCATTGGGACTGAACGACATGAAAGTCGACGTGTTGACAACCAACTGCGGGGCCGATCGGGCCGGCAGGGAGACCAGGGCTCATCACGGTTCTATCTCGCTATGGAAGATGATCTTATGCGCATATTCGGGGGTGAGCGTATGTCCTCGATTATGGGACGGCTGGGCATGGAG
>MAXP01000356.1 GCA_001751085.1 Desulfobacterales bacterium C00003060
TTGAATGCGGATCGGCTTGCGTATAGATGCAGATACACTCCGGGGCACGCTGCAAGGCGTGCCTCGCCTGTGTGAAATACTCGCCCGGTATTCCATCCAGGCGACTTTCTACTTCTCTGTGGGGCCCGACAACATGGGACGTCATCTTTGGCGCCTGCTCAAACCCGCCTTCCTCTTTAAGATGCTTCGAAGCCGCGCATCGAAGCTCTACGGGTGGGATATCCTCCTCAAAGGCACTTTTCTGCCCGGCCCGGTCATCGGAAAAAGGGCTGCGGGCGCTATCCGAGCCACAGCCGAAGCTGGTCATGAAATTGGGCTTCACGCATGGGATCACCACGCCTGGCAGGCACGAGTTGAAAAAATGGATAATGATGAGATTCATACCCGGCTGGCAAAAGGATTTGAGATGCTCAGGACAATCGTCGGAGAGCCCCCTGCAACCTCGGCTGTACCCGCCTGGAAGTGCACTGACAGCGTACTGCTTCAAAAGGAACGATTCCCATTCAAGTACAACAGCGACTGCCGCGGAACATGTGTTTTTTTTCCGGAGGTAGACGGGAAGATCCTGCGGCAGCCTCAGATCCCGGTTACGTTACCAACCTATGACGAAGTGATTGGACGGGACGGCATCGGCAATGCCGATTACAATGAACATATCCTGTCTTATGTCTCCGAAGATCGCTTGAATGTGATCACCATCCATGCGGAGGTCGAAGGCGGCGCACGTTCTGACTTATTTCGCGATTTCCTCAGAAAAGCAGTTTCCCGCAAACTGGAGTTTGTCCCGCTGAGCAGCTTCCTGCCGGATACCGATGCCATTATGTCAGGGAGCATTTCGCCGGATCACATTCCGGGTCGCGAAGGTTGGCTTTCCCGGCAGGACCCGGTAACCTGATGGTCGCAACCACCCAAAAGGCACTTTCAGCACCTTCCATTCTGATCATCCTGATGGGATCTCTCGGGGATGTGGTGCGAGGGCTCTGTTTAGCGTCTCATATCAAGAACAGTTTACCGGAAAGCAAGGTAACCTGGCTCATAGAGCCTAAGTGGACTGAACTGGTAGGCATTCATCCCTGTATTGACAAGATGATCGTCTTTGACCGTCCCAGGGGTGTCCGGGCGGTATGGGATCTGTATAAGGATTTAGCTCAAGAACATTTCGATATTACCATCGACCTTCAACGTCACTTTAAGAGTGGCTTTTTCTCTCTGCTTTCAAGGGCAAAACGACGGGTTGGTTTTAGCCGACGCAATGCAAAGGAGTTTAATTGGCTTTTTAACAATGAACAAATCAACTTTTTTAGCGACGAGCTGCCAAAACTGCGTCATTATCTGAAGTTTACGGAACACCTTGGGTTGTCAGAGCCAACTTGTGTAGAATTCGGGTTTTCTTTGCTTGATGTAAATGCTGCCGCACCAGGAATCATCTCTGAGATAAACGATCCCTTTATCGCTGTCGTCATGGGATCTTCCTGGGAGTCAAAAGACTGGTTCTTAGAAAGGTATTGTCAGTTAGCAAAAAACATTCTCTCTTCAGGAAAGACGCACGTCGTGCTGCTCGGTGATCGCTCTATGACGACCCAAGCTCTCAGGCTTTCTGAAAGGATTAGCTCGTCGAGGCTGATCAATCTGGTCGACAAAACGTCGCTTCTCGAACTTGCCGCTGTACTTAAAGCAGCTACGGTTGGCGTTGGCCCGGACTCTGGGCCCGGTCATTTAGCGGCAGCAGTAGGCACTCCGTATGTATCCATTTTTGGTCCCACGTCCCCCAGGCGAGCAGCACCCTATGGAAGTGAGCACCTTGTCGTTCAATCCAGGGCAGCCTGTGCCCCGTGCTACAAAAAACGATGCCCTGGCCTTGGCAGGCTCTGTATGCACCTTGTCAGTGTTGAGGCGGTAGAGGAGAAGCTTTGGGAGGCCCTTGCGATGCATTCCTGAAATCCATTGGCAAGGCAAAACACCAAAAACTAAACACCATGAACACCCAACCAAAAACACTTCTAGTTCGTTGTCCTAATTGGGTCGGTGATGTTGTCATGGCAACTCCGGCTTTGGATTGTCTACGGCAGAACTATCCTGATGCCAAATTGATAGGGATTATAAGAAACTATGTCCGTGGTGTAGTCGAAGATGGCCCATGGTTTGACCAGATTATTGCTTGTGATGACAAAACCACCAAGGGATTTTGCAGGTTGGTGCGTTCTGTCCGCAGCCTGAACCCCGATATTGCAATCGTCTTTCCAAATTCTATTCGCTCTGCCTTAACTGTATCGTTGGGCGGGGCAAAGCACATATATGGCTACCGGAGAAATTGCAGATCGTTGTTATTGAGTGGCGGGCCCAAGCCCATTCAAACCGCAAATAAAATCGTGCCTATTCCTATGGTGAATTACTACATGGAAATCTGCAGTTGGCTTCACCTGAGACTTCCAGAGTTGATAAAACCAAGGCTCTTTCTTTCTGATTCACTTGAACAAAAAGGAAATCAACTTCTTGACAGTCATGGGATCAAACCTGATGACATGGTCATTGGCATGAATCCTGGAGCAAAATTCGGCTCTTCCAAATGTTGGCCTCCCGAGTACTTTGCCAGGCTTGCAGACTTGTTTTCAAAGCGATGGGATTGCAAGATCTTACTATTTGTAGGCCCTGGAGAAAAGAAAATAGCGCAATCAATCATGGAAACCGCTAAAGTTGCGATTATCAACACCGGCCCTGACAGAGTTGATTTGGCCCTTTTGAAGCACTTAATCAGAAGATGCCGGCTTTTGGTCACAAATGATACCGGCCCCCGGCACTATGCCGTTGCTTTCGATGTCCCTGTCGTCGTAATTATGGGCCCTACTGATCCTCGATATACCGCTGCTAATCTTGAAAAAACGCTTGTCTTACGCCAGGATTTGGACTGTTCTCCCTGTCATAA
>MAXP01000357.1 GCA_001751085.1 Desulfobacterales bacterium C00003060
TTTGCAATGCTGTGCATGCTGGTGGTGGCAGCGCTGACTGCCGCGACGGCCTATCTTGTAAAGCCTGTGCTGGATGAAATCTTTGTCAAGAAAGACAAGATGATGTTGATGCTTCTACCCATTGCCATCATCATGCTCTACATATTCAGAGGAGCTGCCTTTTTTGGCCAGGCCTATCTTATGAATTATGTGGGACATAGCATTATCAAGCGGTTGCGTGACGAGCTTTACAGTCATATTCAGATGTTGTCNNGATGTTAATGTAGTCAAGGCGATGGTGTCAAATGCTGTAACAGGGGTGCTAAGGGATTTTTTTACAATCATAGGCCTGCTTTTTGTTATATTTTACCGGGACTGGATGCTGGCCTTGATCGCAGTCACTATCTTGCCCGCGGCAGTGATCCCTATTGTGAAGTTCGGAAGGCGAATGCGGCGGTTCAGCACCCGGTGTCAAGAAGCCATGGCTGATATGAATTCCATCCTCCATGAAACCTTCACAGGCACCAGGATCGTTAAGGCCTTTGGGATGGAACCCTATGAGAATAAGCGCTTTTTTGAAAAAACCCTTCGGTTGTTCAAGTACGAGATGAAGGCAGTAAAAGTCAGAGCCATGTCTTCTCCTATCATGGAACTGCTGGGCGGCATTGGTATTACCCTTATTGTCTGGTATGGCGGAGCCAAGGTGATCGACGGGACATCAACACCAGGGACATTTTTTTCTTTTATGGTAGCTCTGATCATGTTGTATGCCCCTATTAAGAAAATATGCGCACTAAACAATGTTATCCAGGAAGGGCTTGCTGCAGCAGTTCGAATCTATCATATCCTTGATACCGTTTCGGAGATCAAAGAGCGTCAGGACGCTGCGGTGCTTGATGGGAGGCATCACTCAGTGACATTTCGCAATGTCTCCTTCAAGTATGAGCACCGGATGGTCCTAAAGAACATTGATCTTAGCGTCAAAAGCGGCGAAATCATTGCCTTGGTGGGCATAAGCGGCGGGGGCAAGACGACCTTGGTCAATTTGATTCCTCGCTTTTACGATGTAACCGAAGGTGCCATCCTCATAGACGGGCAGGATATCCGGGACGTGACGATCGCCTCACTTCGCAGCCAGATCGGGGTTGTGACCCAGGATTCCATACTCTTTAATGACACGATTAGGAACAATATTGCCTATGGCAATTCAAATGCCTGTGAGCCGGAGATCATTAGAGCTGCCAAGGCTGGCTACGCCTATGATTTCATACAAGGTTTTGCCGACAAGTTCGATACTGTGGTGGGTGAAAAGGGCGTGCGACTATCCGGCGGGGAAAAGCAGCGCATTTGTATTGCTCGTGCGCTTCTAAAAAACGCACCTATCCTGATCCTGGATGAAGCCACNNCTGATGAAGGGTCGTACGACCTTTGTAATCGCCCACAGGCTTTCCACTATTCGAGATGCTGATCGGATCATCGTGATTGCAAACGGGAAGATTGTGGAGGAGGGCAAACATGAGCAGCTCTTAGCCCGTAATGGTGAATATTGTAAACTCCACGAAATGCAGTTTGAAAACAACAAGCAGAAGTTACAATCCCGAGACGTAAAATTACATGAGAGTCAACAGTATTGTTAATAGATATCTCTTTATGGAGATGTTACCTTCCTGTTTCATCACCCTGGTTCTGTTCACGTTTATTTTCCTGATGGCCAAGATACTGGATATTACCGAGCTTGTCGTGAACTACGGAGTGAGTCTCCTTTCTGTCCTCTTCATGCTGATTTGCTTCATTCCTTCTTTTCTGGTTTTTGTTGTGCCCATGTCGATCATGATGGGTGTACTACTTGCTTTCCTGAGATTGGCAAGTGACAATGAGGTCATTGCCCTGAAAGCGGGTGGGCTTAGCGTCTATCAGCTTCTCCCTCCAGTATTTGCTTTCTGTCTTATCGGGTCTTTGGTGACTGGGTTCATGTGTATATATGGATCTCCGTGGGGGAGGCTTTCTCTTGAGGCCTTGCTGTTTGAGACCGCCAAATCCAATATTGATATTGGGCTAAAAGAGAGGGTATTCAACGACAGTTTCAAGGGCGTTATGCTCTACGTGAATGAAATCGACTCACGAGACAAGACCCTTACAGATGTTTTTATTGAAGACCGGCAAACCCCTGGAGTTGTGAGTACTATTGTTGCTTCCAGGGGGAGATTTTTTTGCGACTCTGAAAGCCTTGTTTTTCGGTTGACATTATTCGACGGGATTATCAATAACGTGGATCAGAACAATAAGACGGTTCATTCTGTTAGCTTCGACACCTATGATTTTAGCCTTGAACTCGCCCAGGCTCTGTCTGCAGCAAAGCCCGGCCCAAAAAACAGAAAAGAGATGAGCCTGGCGGAATTGCGCCATGACATAAAGACGGGTACCCAAAATGGTCCCCAATACCGTTTGACCTTGATGGAATATCACAAGAAATTCTCCCTTCCCGTTGCATGTTTTGTCCTTGGACTTATAGCAGTCCCCCTGGGGATCAAAACCAGGTTTTCAAAGCGGTCCTTCGGGATGGTTCTTGGTTTGTTCTTTTTTCTTATTTACTACATACTGATGTCTGCCGGGTGGGTTCTTGGTGAGTCAGGTGTCTGTCCCCCGGTTATTGGTGTGTGGGGCCCAGATTTTGTGGTAGGCGCTGTCGGCTTGTACCTCCTTATCTCGAGTGCAAAAGAGCGCCCTCTAAAGGCAATTGCCCTATTGCCAAGGATATTCATGCGGCGCAAATCCTTACCCTGAATAGTTTGGGGATAGGGATGGGGATGGAGAAGAGTATACTTCACACGGCCACAATCTGCGTTTTTCTAAAGTCTGTTGTCCGTAGTCAGTAGTCTGTTGCATTCAGAGGTTGGAGGTTAGAGGCAAAGAAAAGACTCATCTCT
>MAXP01000358.1 GCA_001751085.1 Desulfobacterales bacterium C00003060
GCGCCATTCACCGCAACACAGCTTCCAGAAAGATATCCCGCCTGACCAGACAGGTCAACGCCCTTTCTTGAGTTTGTTCGGTCTATTCAGAAGTCCTGAAGGATTCGATTGTGAATTTCTTCGGCGAGTCGTTCCGCTATGACTCCTATGGCCGCCCTTTTGTTGGTCTCCGTGACGCGTACGTCCTTGGAGACCTTATAGGATTCGTGGTCAAAAAGGGCGGCATCTGACCACAACACCCTGCCGTCCCGGCACTTCAAGGTCAAGTTGAGACAAATCGTGACCCGGCGTTCAGCAGAGGTGTAGCCGGCGGTGTATGATACGGTTTCCACAGCCATGGATACTATAGTGCCGCTTAAGACGGCATCAGCCCTGTTCTTGTCCACAACATGAAGCACATTGCTCCGGGTAAATTCATAAATCAAATCGTTCGAAAAGACCATCGCAATCCCTGACTCCGAAGTCTGGTTTTTCAGCACAGGAATTGCAATGCTTTGGACGCCCTGTGGCGCCGACAGCCCCCCCATCAACTGATATCCACAGGCTGCAAGGGCCACCGACATAACCAGGGCGACTGTTACCTTTGCTATTTGCTCAAGGCGCATGCCCTGTCTCTTTGTCGAGGGGTGATTCGTCATTTGTCGTTCGTTGCTGTTTTTGCCGTCATCAGACACCATGCATCCAGTGTCGATCATCCGGGAGATAGGGCCCAGTATCCAGCTACACCACAATGTTCACCAGCTTCTTTTGCACCACGATAACCTTCTTCGCCTGCCGCCCTGCAATGCGTGTCTCAATCCTTTCATCGGATAGTGCAGCGGCCTTTATCGCCTCTTCATTGGCATCAGCGGCAATGTTAAACCTGCTGCGCACCTTGCCGTTAACCTGCACAACAATCAAGAGCTCATCTTCTGCAATAGCCTCTTCACGATAAGCAGGCCAGGCAACCTCAAGCACGCTATCCCTGTTGCCCAGGGCCTCCCATAATTCCTCGGCCAAATGCGGCACAATAGGCGATAATAGGACTATGACGCTTTCTATGGCCAACCTCATGACAGACGCACCTTCCGGCGTCGAAAGCATACCTTCCTTAACAGCCTGTGTGGTATTCACAAGTTCCATGACAGCACTGATTGCCGTGTTAAAGTGAAATCTTGTCTCGATGTTATTTGTCACACGCTTGATTGTCTGATGCGTTTTTCTGTAAATAGCCATCAGGTCTCCGGCAAGCTCTCCGCCCCCATCAAAGGGCTTCACATTCCGGATATGGTCCCCATGCTCAGCAACCAAACGCCAAACTCTATTGAGAAAACGTCGAGCCCCTTCCACTCCTTGATCGCTCCAGTCCAGATCTCTTTCCGGGGGAGCTGCAAATAGGCAAAACAACCTGATGGTGTCAGCGCCATATTTCTCCAAAAGGGTATTAGGATCAACCACATTCTTTTTTGACTTGGACATCTTTTCGATCCGCCCGACTTCAACCAGGTTTCCGCAATGTTTGCATATCCGGCCCTCTTCCTTTGCGATAACTTCTTCAGGATACAAAAAACCATGATCAGGGCATTTGATCGTTTCTTTGCGAACCATTCCCTGGGTCAAGAGACGTGTAAAAGGCTCTTTGTAGTCAACAAGACCAAAGTCCTTTAGGGCACGTGTAAAATAACGGGAATAAAGAAGATGGAGGATTGCATGTTCGATGCCTCCAATGTACTGGTCCACAGGCATCCAGTATCCTACAGCTTTTTTGTCAAACATTCCGTTACTATGAGTGGGACTGCAATAGCGTTCAAAATACCACGAAGATTCCACAAAGGTATCCATTGTGTCTGTCTCTCGACGGGCTTCAGGGTGGCCGCATTGGGGACACACGGTCCTGACGAAGTCCTCCAGTGTCGGAAGGGGGGACCTTCCTCCTTCCAGCATCTCAGCATCCTCAGGAAGTATGACCGGCAGGTCTTCTTCCGGAACCGGTACAACCCCGCAATTGTCGCAATAAACAATGGGAATAGGCGCCCCCCAGTATCTCTGACGGGAAATCCCCCAATCCCTCAGCCTGAAATTGATTGCCCTTTTTCCCATCTTGTTCTCTTCCAGATAGTCCGCAATGGCATCAAGGGCCTTCATATTGTCTAACCCGTCAAAGGGCCCGGATCGAACTAATACACCTTCTTCCACATAGGCTTCGGTCATAGTATCGGGATCAAGTGTTACCCCCTTGGGTTGAATCACTACAACAACCTCTAAGCCGTATTTTCGGGCAAACTCGAAATCTCGCTGGTCATGGGCTGGTACTGCCATGACCGCCCCGGTTCCATATTCCATAAGTGCGAAGTTGGCCGTGAAGATGGGCATCTGCCGTTTGGCAAATGGGTTTATGCAATAGGCCCCAACAAAGATGCCCTCCTTTTCATAATCATCGGACGTGCGCTTGGCCTTGTCCTGGAGACTCATGCGTTCAACAAAGGCTTTTACTTGTTCTTCTTGAGCGGTTCCGGCAGCAAGCTTCAGGACCAGGGGATGCTCCGGTGCCATGCACATGAAAGTGGCACCAAACACCGTGTCCTGACGTGTCGTGAACACAGGGATGTGACCGTCGTCATTTTCCAGGGGGAAATGGATCTCAGCCCCCACGCTCTTTCCGATCCAGTGCTTTTGCATGGTCACCACTTTCTCGGGCCAACCGGGCAGGCGGTCACAATATTCCAGGAGGTCATCGGCATAATCGGTGATACGGAAGAACCATTGGTCCAGCTCTTTTTGGGCCACCACCTGGCCGCAACGCCAGCATAACCCAGCCTCTACCTGCTCATTGGCCAGGACCGTCCGGCAGTCTTCGCACCAGTTTACGGAGGCTTTTTTCCTGTAAGCCATTCCCCTCTCAAACATCTTGACAAAAAGCCACTGTTCCCAACGGTAGTATTCAGGCTTACATGTAGCCAGTTCTCTGTCCCAGTCATAGCTAAACCCAAGGCGTTTGAGCTGGGACCGCATGGTGTCTATGTTTTTATACGTCCACTTGGCCGGATGTGTATTGTGAGCAATGGCAGCATTTTCCGCCGGCATCCCAAAGGCATCCCACCCCATGGGGTGAAGGACATTGTATCCGTTTAAGCGTTTATATCGCGCCACCACGTCTCCAATGGTGTAGTTGCGTACGTGTCCCATATGGATGTTGCCCGAAGGATAGGGAAACATTTCCAGCAGGTAATATTTTTTCTTGGCTTGGTCTTGTTCTACCCTGAACAGCTTCTTGTCTTGCCAGATTTCATGCCATTTGGCTTCTATTGATTCCGGGTCGTATTCCATTTGCATGGATCCTCTCTTTCAACAAGGCGGTCGTGAACTGTGGATAGCCAGGATCCTCTCCACGATCCTGGTTGTTGAAGCACCCTGTGTCAACGGTATCCGAACCACACATCCACCTTTTGCCTCTACCACTTCTCTTCCTGCAATGGCATCCTCTGCCCAGTCCGCCCCCTTGACCAGGACATCAGGCATAAGGGACCGGATCGTTACCACAGGGTCAGGCTCGTCAAACAGTGTCACAAAGTCCACGCACGATAGAGATGCCAAGACCTCTGCACGTTCATTCTCGGGCACAACCGGGCGACTTGGTCCTTTGATCCGGCGAACGGAACGATCAGAGTTGATGCCAACCACAAGGACATCCCCCTCTGCCTTGGCTGCTGCCAGATACCGGACATGGCCTATGTGAAGAAGATCAAAACAACCGTTAGTGAAAACAATCTTCTTGCCTGCCATTTTAAGGGCCTGTACCCTCTTTTTCAGCTCTTCGCGTTTGAAGATCTTCTCATCCATAGGCCTCAGGTACCCGCTCTCTTAAGCAGGGAATCTGTTTTCTGGTTTGTTGCACTAAGCGCAAATCGATAGTCGCCAAAAGGGCGGCTGGCCGTTTGCCGGCCCTTGCCATGACTTGCCCGCATGGGGATATGATACGTGAATGACCTGCATATACCAGGCTACCATCTGTCCCACATCGGTTCGCTCCAAGGACAAAAACCTGATTTTCAATGGCACGGGCCTTCAGAAGCGCATCCCAGTGGGTTACACGCTCAGCCGGCCATTCAGCCATGATTGCTACCATTGTGGCACCATCCAGCACAAGGGACCGGCATAACTCCGGAAATCTGAGATCATAGCATATCATCAGACCTATGGGCCCCAGAGAGGTTTTGGAAACCACAGCTTTCCGGCCCGGCTCAAAATAGTGATCTTCACCGGTTGGGGAAAAAAGATGAATTTTCCGGTAGATGCCTGCAATAGATCCGTCCCGGTCCACCACGTAGGCGGTATTGTAGATCACGCTTCCCGTCTTTTCAGGCAAAGAACCAATGATCGTCAAATGCAATGTTTTTGACACCTCTGACAAATGTTCAAGAACCCAAGGCGTATTTTCGGACAACTCCACGAGGCGCTCATTTGCAAAACCGGTTGCCCACATCTCCGGCAGCAAAATGAGCCGCACGCCCTGCTTTGCAAGGCCTGCAATGCGCCTTTTCACGATCGCAACATTCCATTCCACATCACCCTTGCGAATATCAAACTGCAAGATGGCTGCTCTGATCGTTTCCAGGGAATTCATCTTGAAAAAACCCTCCTCTATGCGGTAACCGTTCACGGGATGGCGTGTTTCTTGGAACAGCTTGGCGGAAACCGGTAAACCATCGAACGGGTTAACCGAACAGTTGCTTCCATATGCCATAGTGCACACCAAAAACCAAGAGAAATTGCCAAACTTCTAATAACTGGCGCATCACTTGGTATTACATCATCCGTAAGTGCGGTCGCCCCCTTCATCGCCGTCTCCAACCCACCCATTTTTCTTTATGGTTGACTTAAGCCCCGTCAAAAGCTTGACCAATGTTGTGATATCAGCTATAGGATTTCGGAATGTGGAATGTGGAATGCGGATACGAAGTGAATCCTGCGCTAATGCGGGGATGTCCTCAAGCCGACAGGCCCAATGCGGAGTTAGGGCTCGCCCTTACGTTCCACAAATATTTTCTGAAAACCTATACCTCGGAAGGTTATAAATGGCGCTTTTCTCGGTGAGTCATAAGCATCAAGAGCAAGGTGCGAAGTCGCGGCAAGAGGAACGTTACGGATTGCCGAATCTTATAATACTTGGAGCGATGAAGTGTGCAACAACCAGTTTGCACTATTATCTGGGGCTCCATCCAGAGATCTTCATGTCACGGGAAAAAGAGCTGAATTTTTTTGTTCGCGAAGGGAACTGGAACAAAGGAATCGAATGGTACAAGTCCAATTTTGCCGCCAAGGCAAGGATACGCGGGGAATCATCGCCCAATTACGCCAACTACCCGTTTTCAAGGGGAGTACCGGAACGAATATACTCTTGTGTACCAGAAGCCAAGCTGATCTACATAGTCAGGGACCCGATTAGTCGTATTATTTCACATTATATGCACCAGTATGCTGTTGAGCGTGAGAACAGGAAGCTATCAGAAGCTCTTGCGAATTTGGACGACAACCCCTATGTGTGTCGTAGTAAGTATTTCATGCAGCTACAACAGTATTTAGAGTTTTTTCCACCGTCCAACATCTTGATTGTTACTCAAGAAGAGCTCTACAGTCATCGGCAGCGAACATTGAAAGAAGTATTCCGGTTCTTAGAGGTCGATGATTCATTCCATTGCCGGGATTTTTTTAGTATTAGACACAAATCTAGCGGGAAAAGACGTAGGAACAATGCAGGATCATCCATGTTCCGGATGTTT
>MAXP01000359.1 GCA_001751085.1 Desulfobacterales bacterium C00003060
AACCCGCTGTTTTTCGCTACGAAGCTATGTTGACCCCAAAATCTTTTTCTTAAGGACTATATTATGAGTGGAGAACTGTACTATTTCAAGGAAAAGCTTGTCAACCTAAATCGAAAATGGGTGATTCTGGGTGGTTGCATCCTGTTCCTTGTGTTCGTTGGGTTGGGATATTTCGGGGTTTTTCGGCCTGTTATTGTCTTGGACACTGCCTGCCAGAAGGGCATTTATGTCAAGAACAAGGGGGGCATGGATGCGCTTATTTACAAGGTAGACGGCTTTTGGTATTGGGCGGGCCAAGTGGCCTTTTTGACCAACATGCCGGAGATCAGTCAACGGGTTGAAGCAGGGGCAAGAACGGCGAAATTGCATATTCCCGACATCCCCGTACCTGTTGGGTCGGCCACTCAACAAGGCGCATTTTTCATGAAGCTTGCGGTGTGCTACAGGGTTCCCGATATTCTCATATTCAGATATACGACGCCGTTTTACTTTGAGTATGATTCAAACGGTAAGACCTGGATGCCAACAAAGAACATCCCTCCGAGGTATAGATCCCTCGGAAACCTGGCAATGGGCAATATTGGTGAAATCGAACTGAACTTTCGTTAGGGCTGGGTCAAAAACAACTTGGTAGAATTGGCGCTCAGCTTTAACAGGAGATTGCTTCGTCGCTTCGCTCCGCGAAATGACTGGTAAAAAGACTTCTTACGAATTCGTCAATAATGAGAGGAGTTGGGTCAGCATGGACGAAGGCCAGGGTTATGGGGTGGCTCAGCAACCGTCTACGCAGATGATACTAAAGTACTTTCTCATCATATTCATGATTACCATCTTCCTGATGGGAAAGCTCTTGTGGCCCTTTTTGTCTATTCTGGTGCTTGCTTTTGTGTTGAGCGGTGTTTTCTATCCCATTTACCGGTTTTTTTCCAAGAGTGTACGGCCGATCTTTGCATCTTTGTTAACGTGTACCATCATATTTCTGGTGGTTTTTGTGCCTCTGGTCTTTCTGATAGGAGCCCTTTCCAAAGAGGCATACAGCCTGTATGTGATGGGCACCAACATTGCCACAGGCCAGGATCTTAGGGAACTTCTTCATAACAACCAGATCCTTCAACGCATCGAAAGGTTTCTGGCAAATTATGATATCAAACTCGGGGCTGAGCACATCAACAAGGGCCTATCCGAACTCGGAAAGTTCATAGGCCTTTTTTTGTATGAGCAGGCCAGCGCGGCAGCCTCTAATATTTTGAAATTTATACTAAATTTTGCATTCATGCTGATGGTGATATTTTTTCTGTTGGTTGACGGCAGGAAGCTCATGACATATCTCGTAGAGCTTTCGCCACTTCCTGAAGAGCAGGACAGGAAACTCATGGATAAATTTCACGAGATGGCCTCAGTCGTGCTGATTGTGAATGGTATATCCGGGCTGATTCAAGGGTGTCTGGGTGGTGTTGTTTTTGCCTTCTTTGGCCTGGGCTCGCCCTTACTTTGGGGGTTTATCATGGCCCTCCTGGCCTTTTTCCCTATCGTTGGCGTCGGAGTTGTCCTTGTCCCTGCCGCTGGTTATTTTTTTTTGAAGGGCAGGACAGGGGCAGGCATTTTCTTTATCGTTTTTTATGTAATCATCTCAACTATTATGGAATATATTATCAAACCGAAGCTTGTAGGAGACAAGGTGCAAATTCACACGCTTTTGGTTTTTCTTTCCGTTCTCGGAGGCCTAAAGGCATTCGGGATACTTGGAATCATCTATGGTCCCTTGGTCGTCACAGCTTTTTTGACCCTAACCGACATCTACCGCTCAAGTTATGAGATGTACATAAGAAAAGCGTAACCCAACGACTTGACGGTGGCGGAGGCCATTTGGTTACATCCGACGTATGGATCAAGGCTGCCATCAATACAGTTGAAAAAGGCCCCATTGATGCGGTCTGGCGTTTGGGAGGACAGGACACCACTGCCCGTGGGGACCAGGTTGTCTGGGGTCACTTTTATGCCAGCCCCTCGGATGTAACCTGGGGCAGTGAGAACAATCCTGATCTATTTGTCAAAATGTGGTTTGATGTGAGTGGCAGGGTAGATGTGAACTTCTTCCATGTATCTGTGCCTGAGATCGAGGTATATTCTGATCTCCCTAATGACGTTATGTATGATCAAAAGGGCACAACGATTATGGATAATCGCTACATCAGGCATGAATACTGGAGGTAGGTCGAAGCAATCAAGGACTTACCAAAACATGACTTCATAAGGCGAAACCCAACGAATGGTTCGAGTGGGTTTCCGTTCAGGTGATTAATTAGGCGCATGATGATGCCTTTTTGTGGTGACTGGCGAGAAGGTCTGTCATTTCAAGTGGTTACAAATGGAGAGTTACGTGGAAGAACTCGACGCATGGTTAGGCTTATTGCAATGTCCCGACTGCCAGTCAGGGCTGGAAGCCGATGCCGGTTCAGCAGAACGACTCTCTTGTCGCGGTTGTGGCAGGATTTTTGAGCGTTCAAGAGGAATCTGGAATCTTTTACCATCTGTTATTTCCAATGTTGAGGGCAAAGATGCGGAAAAAGAAGGTTGGCAACAGAAGTCGGAAGAAGACAAAAGAACCGGCTGGACTCCACCTCCTGAGTTTTATCTCGCATTACCTTACGTTGAGCACCACTATTATACCCCGGCTGCCCGTTATTTGGATATTGTCTTAGAATATGGCAAGCCATGGCTGGGAAAAAAAGTGCTGGAACTAGGCGCGGCGGAATGCTGGGCAACCCGCCATTTTGCTGAGGCCGGCTCCGATGCGGTGGGGCTGGATTACGACGACGACAAGGATCGCATGGGCAAGGCACAGATTCTCCTGGACCATCTGCCGATCCATTTTCTCAGGGTTAAGGGCGATGGCGAATGTGTTCCGTTCAAAGCCAATACCTTCGACTGTATTTTTTGCGTCTCTGTGATCCATCATTTCTTTGACTTGCCCAGGGCCGCCATGGAAATCTCACGCACTTTGAAGCCTGGCGGGGTTTTGTTTGCCATTCATGAAGCCTTCCATCCGCCTTATTGGACCGAGGAAAGGGCTCTTGCGTGGAACGAGGAAAACAGCATAAACCTGGAGGTCGGCATCAATGAACGCTCTTACACAGCCGGCTTTTACCGCAAGCTCTTCCGCAAGGCCGGTTTGAAATTAGACGTTATTACCCCTCGGTGGGATGTGCGCCACGAAGGCTCTTCGCTTATTGTGAAGCCGGGTGCAGGAATATTCGCCAACCGCCATTATGTTCCTGAAATGCTCAACAGTCGCTCTGAAAGGAAAGATTTGGTGGGATGGATCGCTCGCCTGCTTCTGGCTTCGCAGGTATGGCGAATTGCGGTAAGTCCGCTGGTTTTTCCTTTGATCCGCTTCCAGCTCCTGAACTGGATGCAAAGGCCTAAGATCATTGTTGCGAGAAAGCCCACGCCTTCAGGCGGGGGCTGAACCTGTAATGGTTTTTACAAGAATTTACCAAATTTCGAGCAACCCCTGAGTATTATGTTGAACAGAAATATCAGTGGGTTAGACTGCCTTTGGTCTAAGTACCGCTCATAATGTGCGTCAAAGGTTTTCAATTCAAGCCACCTCGAAACTCTGGAAGTTTTCAGGCAGAGGCTCATCCTCTTCGGCCATGGGATTACTATCAGCGGATTTTTGCCCTGGGATACCATTCGACAAATTCCGATCCCAAAAGCATCTATGTCTGCCCTCTCCACCACATCAAACTGAGTAAAGAACGTCTTCGCTGTCTTGAGATAGTCCAAGACCAGTCTAGGGCCCTTCCATCTGCACCTTTCCGGATAGATGTCATGAAATATAATGTATCCATCCTTCTTAACGTGATCATGTAATGCATTGAAGTCCGCAACGCATCCTCTGCGCGTATGATCGCCGTCAATGAAAACAAGATCTATCTTCCCATCGCCATGATCAAGGAAGTATTGCTTCACCGTAACACTCGAATTGCCCTGAATGAACTCCACATGGTCGGAGAGGCAAGCCTCTTTGATATTATCCGAAGCCACGCCGGTGTTCAGGTCAAACGATACAAGTCTTCCACTGCCGTTTTCCTTTAGCGCCCGGGCCATATGCAAGGTGGAAAAACCGATATAACAACCGATCTCAAAGACCAACGCGGGCTTGATTCTACGAACCAGTTGGTAAAGATACTCAGCGACGCTCGGATGGACGGAGGCTGGAAACGATTTCGGATCTGCAGTCAGCCTACGAATAACCGCATTTTCTGGTTCCGTCTGTTCCCTTTGCAAGTTTTCCTGCGAAATATATGGAAAAGGTAATAGTTCACACACTCAGGGCGCGAGAAATCCTTGAACATAGACACCTTGCCATTCCCACGTAAAGGCATTGGATGCCGAAGTGAAGGCATGTTCCTCGCACGCTGGACTATTAAAAGACAGGAAATTGCTTTTTCGGTGGCAAGCAATGACATAATCCGGGTTGTGTGTCAAGCTTGAAATCGACACTTTATATTGTGGAAGGTTAAGAATGGGGGAGAGCTACAGGCACCGTCTGACTCAACCGAGCGCTAAAAGGTCAATA